>NZ_JAKSYA010000159.1:0-67576 GCF_022829485.1 Methylobacterium sp. J-059 | reverse complement strand
AAACCGCTCTAAGAGACAGGATGAATTCGCGATTTACTTCTGTCGGTAAATGCAAAGTGAAGTGATTCGTATAACCACTCGTTTACCGCGCTTCCTGTGCCGCGAGCCAAGAAAAAACGAAGTAGAAGATCACGATACTGGACTCGACCAAGACCAGAATCAGCGGCGTCTGCAACAGTTGCGGCGTCAGGACGGCGAGCGTCAGCATCGAGGTCACCGCCAGCAGCCAGACCACGCCGCCCCAGGCGCTGGTGAGCCACAGGCCGATCGCCGCGTTGGCGTCAATCACCGCGAAGTAGATCAGCGCCGCCTGGCGCCCGAACGGCTCCAGTGCGAACGGGCGGTGCCCCGGCACCACATCGAGGATCGTCGCGAAGGAGAGCACGCTCTTGGCGAGCCACGCCAGGGCCGTCAGCCGCATGAACCAGACCAGCACCGTGTCCCAGGTGCTCTTGGGCGCGGCCGAGCGCCGCTCGATGCGGTCGCTCGGGGCCTCGCCGACTGCGCTGCCGCGGGTGATGCGTCCGACCTTGCGCATCAGGCGAACCGAGGCTCCGGCGCCTCGGACGGCCCGAAGGCAGCGGCGACCGCGGCGTGGTCGACGGCCTCGAGCGTCGCCGGCCGCCAGTCCGGCCGGCCGTCCTTGTCGATCAGCACGGCGCGGACGCCCTCGAAGAAGTCATGCCCGCGCATCAGGCGGGTGACGAGGCGGTATTCGGTCAGCACCGCGTCGGCGAAATCGAGATCCAGCCCGCGCCGCATCTGCTCGCGGGCGATGCACAGGCTTGTCGGGCAGCGGGTGCGCATCACGGCCGCGGTCTCCGCGGCGAAGGTCGAGCCCGATGCGGCCGCGCCGTCCAGCCGTCGCAGGATGTCCGCGACGTCGTCGGCGGCGAACACGTCGTTGATCAGGCCGCGCTCGGCGACGAGCGGCCCGGTCGGCGGGCGCGCGGCGCCGGTCTCGAGCGCGGCCGCGATCGGGCCGCCCTGGGCGAGCCGGTCGAGGATCGCGGCGAAATCCCGGGCGGGCGCGTAGGCGGTGGCCAGGCCGAGGGCGAGCGCGTCGCCCGGGCCGACCCGGCTGCCGGTGAGCGCGAGATAGGTGCCGACGCGGCCGGGCAGGCGCGGCAGGGCGTAGGTCATCCCGACATCGGGAAACAGGCCGATCCCGACCTCGGGCATGGCGAAGACGTACGTCTCCGAGGCGACGCGGTGGGCCCCGTGGAGCGAGATGCCGACGCCGCCGCCCATCACCACGCCCTCGATCAGCGCGACGATCGGCTTCTCGTAGCGCTGCATCCGGGCGACGAGGCGGTACTCGGCCTGCCAGAACGCGAACACCTCGTCGAAGCGTCCCGCCTGGCCGCAGGCGTGGATGTGGCGGATGTCGCCGCCGGCGCAGAAGGCGCGCCCCCCGGCGCCGCGGATCGCCACGCGGGTGATGCCGGCATCTAACGCCCAGGCGTCGAGCTGCGCGTGCAGCGCGCCGATCATCCCGAGGGAGAGCGCGTTCAGGGCCTTCGGCCGGTCGAGGGTGACGAGGCCGAGCGCGCCCCGCCGCTCGAACCGGATCTCGTCGTTGGCCGCTTCGGCTCCGCTCACGTCTCTCGATCCTCTCGCCGCGTGTCCGCTCAGCGGGGGTTAGAGGCCGTACCGGCCCGGGCGTCAACGCCGGGCACCGGCGCGGGTGTCAGGCCGGCGCTCGGTCCGCGTGCGATGCGGAGGGCAGACCCATGCGGCGGTAGAGTTCGGCCTGGACCGCGATGCTGGTGACAAGGGACAGGATATTCACCGGGCTCATCAGGGCCGGCTTCACCAGAGCCGACTTCACGACGGCCGCTTGGAGCCAAAGCGTCGCCGCGATGATCGCCAGGAGGACCGGCAGGAGCACGGCGCCGACGAGAAGCCCGGCGAACGTGATGTCCCAGACCCGTCCCTTCGTCGCCGAGACCGCGCCCGACAGGCTGAGCGGGAGGACGCCGAGGGCGCCGAGGGCGAGCGCGGGGCCGGCCAGCGTGAGCCGGATGCAGATCCACCAGCTCGGCACGAGCAGTCCCAGAAGAAGGAGGACGGGGATCCCGAGCCGATCATGGAGGTTCCAGAGCCAGGCCGCTCCGCCGAGGAAGAGCAGGAGATCGAGGGCGACGACGTTGAGGATGGCGCGGCGCCGCGCGCCGGGTTTCGGGATCGACGGCGGCCCGACGTCCCACATGACCTCGTACAGCCGGACCCTGTAGGGCGCGACGAGGACGAAGACGGCCGCATGGAGCAGCAGCCACCATCCGGTCACGGCGGGCACGTCGTTCTCGTGGCGCATCAGGGCCTCCGCGCCGTCGCCCGCGAGCAGGATCACGAACGCGATCGCCGTCGCCGGCCCGAGCGCGCGCATCGCGCGATAGCTCCGTCCGTACGCGGCCGGAATGATCCCCTCGAGCGTGAACGATGCCGTCATGAGCCCCCCGACCAACACCTCGACCGCCGAATCGAAGGCCGGAGCGATGTGAAAGAATTCCGATCCGCTGCGGGATGTCACGTGCCGAGGCGACGGCGTCACGCAGGCGTGAACCGTTCGGCGACGGTGCCGCGCTGCGGGCGGGGCGCCTCCGGCGGCTCGTGACGTCGCGGCGCTTCGCCGGCTTCGCCCGCCCCGCCACTTATGCTACGCTGCGCCACCCGCGAACCGATCACAGCGAACGCGATCCCATGCCCTTCGAACACGCTTCCGACGACACGCCCCGGCCGCGCCCGCTCGCCGTGGAGACCGCGCGGGAGGGGACCCGCGCCGAGGGCCTGAAGATCACCCAGCGTCCGCGCCGCAACCGCAAGGCCGACTGGTCGCGGCGGCTGGTGCGCGAGAACACGCTGACGGTCGACGACCTGATCTGGCCGATGTTCGTGATCGAGGGGACGGGCCGGCGCGAGCCGATCGCCTCCATGCCCGGCGTCGAGCGCCTCAGCGTCGACGAGATCGTGCGCGACGCCGAGCGCGCCGCTCGCCTCGGCATCCCGGCGATCTCGTTCTTTCCCTATACGGAAGTGAGCTTGCGCGACCCCACAGGCTCCGAGGCCCTGAACCCGGACAACCTCGTCTGCCGGGCGGTGCGCGCGGTGAAGAAAGCGGTGCCGCAGATCGGCATCATGACCGACGTCGCCCTCGACCCCTACACCTCGCACGGCCATGACGGCCTGCTCTCGGACGGCGCGATCCTCAACGACGAGACCGTCGCGCTGCTGGTCGAGCAGAGCCTGATCCAGGCCGAGGCCGGCACCGACATCATCGCGCCCTCCGACATGATGGACGGGCGCGTCGGCGCGATCCGCGCCGGGCTCGACAAGGCCGGCTTTCTCGACGTGCAGATCATGGCCTACGCGGCGAAGTACGCCAGCGCGTTCTACGGCCCGTTCCGCGACGCGATCGGCACGCAGGCGGCGCTCGTCGGCGACAAGCGCACCTACCAGATGGACCCCGGCAACGGCCTGGAGGCGTTGCGCGAGGTCGCCCTCGACCTGGAGGAGGGCGCCGATTCGGTGATGGTGAAGCCCGGTCTGCCCTATCTCGACATCATCCGCCGGGTGAAGGACGAATTCGGCGTGCCGACCTTCGCCTACCAGGTGTCGGGCGAGTACGCGATGATCGAGGCCGCCAGCCGCAACGGCTGGCTCGACGGCGAGCGCGCCATGGTCGAGAGCCTGCTCGCCTTCAAGCGCGCCGGCGCCGACGGCGTGCTGACCTACTACGCCCCCCGCGTCGCCGAGCGGCTGCGCACCGGGGCGTGAGGCGCCGGCGGGGCAGGGGGGTCGTCGCCCTCGGGATCGTGCTCGGATTTCTCGGCGGTCTCAGCGCCTGCGAGAGCGCGGTGCAGCGCCAGCGCCTGTCCATCTGCCGGAAGGCGGTGCCCGCGCTCGTGCCGGACGAGACGGCGGTGCGGATCCTGCGCGCCGGCACCGGCGCGGCCCCCGACAGCATCCGCGTCGACTACGTGCTCGGTCATCATCCCCACTATGCGTTGTGCCGCTTCAACGCCGGGGCCGTGCTCGACGGCATCTCCACCGACCGCACGACGCTGTCGGAGGCCTCCCTCTACCTGCTCAAGCGCTACTATCTCGACACGCCGGACGCCGACGAGCCCAAGCAGAAGATACCTTGAGCGCTCGGCGCTCGAAGGAGGTTAGCGTCACGTAGTCTATACGGTGACGTGTTTTGAGGCAGACGGACGGTGACTTGCTTGCAAGAGCAGCAATTACAGCTCAAGCCAGCAAAAATTAACAGCAGCCCATGCCTCGCGCTTTTAAGATTTGCGAAAATATTACAGTCCTAAGTCTATATCACTACGGATTCATACAACCTTCTCCCCCACAGGTACGCGTCGGCGTGCCCGCGTCGGCGCGCCCAGGAGATTCGATGGTCCCCCAGCGCATCTCCGAAGATGTCGGCCTCGCGGAACTGGTCGACCGCTCCACCGGCCAGCTGAAGACCTCGACCCGCGCCAGCATCGGCGCGATCAACACCATCACCCGCCGCATGCATCTGCTGGCGATGAACGCGATGATCGAGGCGGCGCATGCCGGCGCGCAGGGCGCGGGCTTCTCGGTGGTGGCGCAGGAGGTGCGCCAAGTCGCCGGCGCGATCGACGGCCTCGCCTCGGCGCTGGGCACGAAGCTCGGCGACGGCGTCGACACGCTGACCCGCGCCGTCGGCCAGCTCGCCGACCACGCCCGCGCCACGCGTTGCGTCGATCTCGCCCTCAACGCCGTCGAGGTGATCGACCGCAATCTCTACGAGCGCACCTGCGACGTGCGCTGGTGGGCGACGGATGCCGCGATCGTCGACGCCGCCTCCGATCCGACCGAGGCGGCCGCCGCCCATGCGAGCCGGCGCCTCGGCGTCATCCTGTCGTCCTACACGGTCTATCTCGACCTCTGGCTGTGCGACCTGCACGGGCGCGTGATCGCCGGCGGGCGCCCGGACCGCTTCGCCGTCCAGGGCCGCGACGTCCGCAACGAGGCGTGGTTCGCCAAGGCGCGCGCCCTGACCTCGGGCGACGACTTCACGGTCGCCGACATCGCGCGCTGCGCCGGGCTCGGCGGTGCGCAGGTCGCGACCTACGTCGCCTCGGTCCGCGCGGACGGCGAGGCGCACGGCAAGCCCCTGGGCTACCTCGCGATCCATTTCGATTGGGAGCCGCAGGCCCGCGCGATCGTCGAGGGCGTCCGCCTCGCGCCCGACGAGCGCGCATCGAGCCGCGTGATGCTGCTCGACGCGCGCCATCGCGTCATCGCCTGCTCGCGGGGCCGCGGCATCCTCACCGAGCGCTACCCGCTGCAGGTCGACGCCGCCGCCAGCGGGCATTACCGCGATCCCCAGGGGCGCCTGGTCGCGTACCACGCCACGCCCGGCTACGAGACCTATGCCGGCCTCGGCTGGCGCGGCGTCATCGAGCAGGCGGCCGGCTGAGCCGAGGGGGCGGGCCTTGAGGGAGATCGGGGCGATTCCCATGTGACGGTCCAGCGATGTCACGCGAGATCACGGCCATGCTGAACCCCCGCTCCGATTACGCCCGCCCGTTCGAAGCGCCGAGCTACCTGCCCCCCGTGACGATGCCGGCGGTCCGCGCCAGCCTCGGCGGCCGCACGGTCGCCTACCTGCTCGACATCCTGTTCATCCTCGGCTTCAGCGCCCTGCTCTGGGTCGCGATCGCCTTCCTCGGCGTGGTCACCTTCGGCCTCGGCTGGGCGCTGTTCGCGGTCCTGCCGGCGAGCGGCGTGATCTACAGTGCGATCACCGTCGGCGGCTCGCGCCAGAGCACGCTCGGGATGCGGATGATGGGCCTGCGCGTCGTCGCGCCGGAGACCGGGCGGCCGGTCGACCTGATCACCGCCGCGGTCCACGCGCTGCTGTTCTACGTCGCGATCTCGACCTTCCTGCTGTGGTTCGTCGATCTCGCCTTCGGCCTGGTCCGCAGCGATCGCCGCCTCGGCCACGACGTGCTCCTCGGCCTCGCCGTCGTGCGCGCCGGCTGACGTCGCGACCGCGCCGGCAAACGGTTTCGGCCGCGCGCACCGGCGCGGCGAAATTGTCGCCTCGCCTTGGCCGGCAACCCATTGAGCGCGGCCACGGCCGCGTTACACTGCAGCGGCGGCCCGGCGCAGGAACCCGTGGCGAGAGGGCAGCGCGAAGCGTGACGAGCCACCCGCGCGACACACCGCAATTCTACCTGACGGCGCCGTCGAACTGCCCCTACCTGCCGGGGCAGGAGGAGCGGAAGGTGTTCACGCACCTCGTCGGCCGTCGCGCCCGCGATCTCAACGAGATCCTGACGCAGGGCGGCTTCCGCCGCTCGCAGACCATCGCCTACCGCCCGGCCTGCGAGACCTGCCGCGCCTGCATCTCGGTGCGCGTGGTGGTGTCCGACTTCGTCGCCAGCGGCAGCCAACGCCGGATCCTGTCGCGCAGCGCCGACCTCGTCGGCACGCCCGAGCCGAACCGCCCGGCCTCCGAGCAGTACGCCCTGTTCCGCCGCTACCTCGACGCCCGCCACGGCGACGGCGGCATGGTCGACATGACGGTGCTCGACTACGCGATGATGATCGAGGACAGCCACGTCGACACGCACCTCGTCGCCTATCGCCGGCGCGGGCCCGACACTGCGATCCACGGCCGCGGCGTCGGCGGCCTGGTGGCGCTCTGCCTCACCGACGTGCTCTCCGACGGCCTGTCGATGGTGTACTCGTTCTACGACCCGGCGGAGGCCCACCGGTCGCTCGGGACCTACATGATCCTCGATCATATCCGGCGCGCCCACGAGATGGGCCTGCCGTACCTCTACCTCGGCTACTGGGTCGAGGGCTCGCGCAAGATGGACTACAAGGCCCGCTTCCTGCCGCAGGAGCGGTTGCAGCCGCAGGGTTGGGTGCGGGTCGAGCCGAAGGCGTAACGCCAGCGCGGTCAGCAGGGCCGGCCGGCCCTGCGGTGCGTTCACCTCCCGGCTCAGCCGTGCTAGGCGCGCGGCACGATACGCCCGCGAGATCCGAGACGCCGATGATCCCCCGCTACAGCCGCCCCGCGATGACGGCGATCTGGTCGCCCGAATCCCGCTTCCGGATCTGGTTCGAGATCGAGGCGCACGCCACCACGGCGCTCAGCGAGATCGGCGTCGTGCCGAAGGAGGCCGCGGACAAGGTCTGGGAGAAGGGCCGCGACGCGGTGTTCGACGTGGCCCGCATCGACGCGATCGAGGCGGTGACCAAGCACGACGTCATCGCCTTCCTCACGCATCTGTCGGAGATCGTCGGGCCGGAGGCGCGCTTCGTCCACCAAGGCATGACCTCGTCGGACGTGCTCGACACCTGCCTCAACGTCCAGCTCGTCCGCGCCGCCGACATCCTGATCGCCGACGTCGATGCGCTGCTCGCCGCCCTGAAGCGCCGCGCGCTCGAGCACAAGCTCACCCCGACCATCGGCCGCTCGCACGGCATCCACGCCGAGCCCGTTACCTTCGGCCTCAAGCTCGCCCAGGCCTACGCCGAGTTCGCGCGCAACCGCACCCGGCTGGTGCTGGCGCGGGAGGAGATCGCCACCTGCGCGATCTCGGGCGCGGTCGGGACCTTCGCCAACATCGACCCGCGGGTCGAGGCCTACGTCGCCGAGAAGATGGGGCTGACGGTCGAGCCGGTCTCGACCCAGGTCATCCCGCGCGACCGGCACGCGATGTTCTTCGCGACGCTCGGCGTCGTCGCCTCGTCGCTCGAGCGGCTCGCGATCGAGGTGCGTCACCTGCAGCGCACCGAGGTGCTGGAGGCCGAGGAGTTCTTCTCGGAAGGCCAGAAGGGCTCGTCGGCGATGCCGCACAAGCGCAATCCGGTGCTGACCGAGAACGTCACCGGGCTCACCCGCATGGTGCGCGCCTACGCGCTGCCGGCGATGGAGAACGTGGCGCTCTGGCACGAGCGCGACATCTCGCACTCCTCCGTCGAGCGGATGATCGGGCCGGATTCTACCGTCACCCTCGACTTCGCGCTCGCCCGCATGACGGGGGTGATCGACAAGCTGCTGATCTACCCGGCCCAGATGCAGAAGAATCTCGACCGGCTCGGCGGCCTCGTCCACTCGCAGCGCGTGCTGTTGGCCCTGACGCAGGCGGGCGTCAGTCGCGAGGACGCGTATCGCCTCGTCCAGCGCAACGCGATGCCGGTCTGGCGCGGGGAGGGCGACTTCCTCGCCCTGCTGAAGGGCGATGCCGAGGTCACGGCGGCCCTGTCGCCCGAGCAGATCGAGGAATGCTTCGATCTCGGCTACCACTTCAAGCACGTGGACACGATCTTCTCGCGGGTCTTCGGGGACGGCTGAACCCCGCACGAATCCTGCTTGGAACGATATCGACCGGTCATCGCAAAGGGCATCCGCCGTGGCGTCACCCCGCATCGTCTACCTCAACGGCGAATTCCTGCCCTTCGACCAGGCCCGCGTGCCGGTGATGGATCGCGGGTTCCTGTTCGCGGACGGGATCTATGAGGTCTCGGCGATCATCGACGGGCGCCTCGTCGACAACGCGGCGCATCTTGCCCGCCTCGACCGGTCGCTCGGCGAGATCGGCATCCGCAACCCGCACGACGCGGCCGCCTGGGAGCGCCTGCAGACCCAGCTCGTCGCCCGGAACGGGGTCGTCGAGGGGCTGGTCTACATGCAGGTCACGCGCGGCGTGCACGAGCGCGACTTCGCCTTCCCGCCCGCCGGCACGCCGCCGACCGTGATGATGTTCACGCAAGCCAAGACCGTGCTCGCCAACACGCTGGCCGAGACCGGCGCTAAGGTGGTCACGGTCGAGGACCTGCGCTGGAAGCGGCGCGACATCAAGTCGGTCGCCCTGCTCGCACAGGTGCTGGCCAAGCAGGCGGCCGCGGAGGCCGGCGTCGCCGAAGCCTGGATGGTCGAGGACGGCGCGGTCACGGAGGGCTCGTCCTCCACCGCCTTCATCGCGACCAGGGACGGCCGCCTCGTCACCCGCCCGCTCTCGACCGCGCTCCTGCCCGGCATCACCCGCGCCGCGGTGATGCGGCTCGCCGCCGAGACCGGCCTGACGGTGGAGGAGCGCCTGTTCTCCGTCGAGGAGGCCTACGCGGCGGCAGAGGCGTTCTACACCAGCGCCTCGGCCTTCGTGATGCCGGTCGTCGCCATCGACGACCGCACGATCGGCGAGGGCGTCCCCGGCCCGATCGCCCACCGCCTGCGCGAGCTCTACATCGCGATGGCGCGGGGGAGCTGAGGCGCATCCCTCGTCATTCCATTCGACGGAATGTCCTCGACTCGTCTTCCCTCCCCCCTCCGCGGGGGAGGGTGGCCCGCGAAGCGGGTCGGGAGAGGGGAGCGCGCTGTCCGGAAAGGTCGCTCCCCTCTCCCGACCCTCGCTCATGCGAGGCCCACCCTCCCCCGCGGAGGGGGGAGGGAAGTGGCGCCTCATTCGATCAGGACATCCGGTCCCAAAAGATCGCGATAGGAACGGTTCCCCGGCCTCGGTGTTTGCTTCCCGATCGCGAACGAGAGGGAGGTCTTCGTTGTCAAAGGTCCTGACGGGGCTCGCCGCCTCGGTCTTCGCGCTGGTCGCCACGGCCGCGCTCGCCCAGAATCCCGATGCGCCGCTGAAGGGTCGCGACAGCGATCCGGTGCTGCCGCCCCAGAATCAGACGCCGCCCGATCGCGTGCGCCCGAATGCCGACGCGCCGCCGGCCGATTCCACGCTCAGCGACAAGCTGCGGCAGAGCGACGGCGTCATCAAGCCGCCGGGCAACGCGGCCCCCGGCATGGTGGTCGAGCCGCCGAACCCGAACGCCGGCTCCATGCCGGTGATCAAGCCGGGCGAGCTGCCGGGGCAGAAGCCCGGAACCGAAGCCAAATAGGCTCCGCGCCGAAGCTCGTCCCCTGCCGGTTCGACACGGCGGGGGCGGTTTGCTTGATTTCCCGGACCGGATCGCGGAAACACCCTCACGGCAACGGGTTTTCTCTCGCGCGGCGCAACGCCGGGCGCCCGCGAACGGGCCACGGGTCTGAAGGCACGCATGGCGAACGTCGTCGTCGTAGGCGCCCAATGGGGCGATGAGGGCAAGGGCAAGATCGTCGACTGGCTCTCCGAGCAGGCCGACATCGTGGTCCGCTTCCAGGGCGGCCACAATGCCGGGCATACGCTCGTCATCGACGGCGTGACCTACAAGCTGGCGCTGCTGCCCTCGGGCGTGGTGCGCGGCGGCAAGCTCTCGGTGATCGGCAACGGCGTCGTCGTCGACCCATGGCACCTCGTCGACGAGATCGCCCGCATCCAGGCGCAGGGCGTCGAGGTCTCGCCGCGATCCCTCCGCATCGCCGACAACGCGACGCTGATCCTGCCGCTGCACCGCGAGCTCGACCATTTCCGCGAGACCGCCAACGCCGGGCTGAAGATCGGCACGACCAAGCGCGGCATCGGCCCGGCCTACGAGGACAAGGTCGGCCGCCGCGCGATCCGCGTGGTCGATCTCGCCGATGCCGACACCCTGCCGGCCAAGATCGAGCGGGTGCTGACCCACCACAACGCCCTGCGCCGCGGCCTCGGCATCGCCGAGGTCGACGCGGGCGCCCTGCTGTCCGAATTGAAGGCGATCGCGCCGACGATCCTGCCCTATGCCTGCCCGGTCTGGGCGCTGCTCGACGAGGAACGCCGCGCCGGCAAGCGCATCCTGTTCGAGGGCGCGCAGGGCGCGCTGCTCGACGTCGACCACGGCACCTATCCGTTCGTCACCTCGTCGAACATCGTCGCGGCGCAGGCGGCGACCGGCTCGGGCCTCGGCCCGGGCGCGATCGGCTACGTGCTCGGCATCGCCAAGGCCTACACCACCCGCGTCGGCGAGGGCCCGTTCCCGACCGAGCTGTTCGACGAGATCGGCGAGACCATCGGCCGGAAGGGCCGCGAGTTCGGCGTCAACACCGGGCGCAAGCGGCGCTGCGGCTGGTTCGACGCGGTGCTGGTGCGCCAGACCGTGCGGACCTCGGGCATCGACGGCATCGCCCTGACCAAGCTCGACATCCTCGACGGGTTCGAGACAATCGAGGTCTGCACCGGCTACCGCCTCGACGGCGCGGTCATCGACCACCTGCCGGCGAGCCAGGCCGCGCAGGCCCGGGTCGAGCCGATCTACGAGACGATCCCCGGATGGTCGGAGACGACCGCCGGCGCCCGCTCCTGGGCCGAGCTGCCGGCGCAGGCGATCAAGTACGTCCGGCGCATCGAGGAGCTGATCGGCTGCCCGGTGGCGCTCCTCTCGACGTCGCCGGAGCGCGACGACACCATCCTGATGCACAATCCCTTCGAGGATTGATCGTCCGGTCCGCGCGACGCGCGGACCGCGAACCCGCGGATCCCTGAGGACATGGCCGATTACTACCCGTTGCTGGCGCGGGCGCTCGACGCCCTGCCCGACCGGACGCCGGCCATGCGCAAGGCGGTCTACGAGCGCGCGCGCAACGCCCTGATCGGCCAGCTCCGCTCCCTCGACCCGCCGCTGCCCGAGGCGGACATCGATCTCGAGCGGCAGGCGCTCGACAACGCCATCGCGCGCCTGGAGGTCGATTACGGCGCACCTGCGCCGGCACCGGAGGTCGCCCCGCCGCCCGCCCCGCCGCCCGCGCCGGCGATCGTGCCGCCTCCGCCGCCGCAACCGCCGATCCCCGAACCGACCCCGGCGCCGCTGCCGGCCCCCGTGCTCGAGCCCGAGCCGCAGCCCGAAGCCACGCCGTTCCTCCCGCCGGCTCCGGCCCCGTCCTTCCTGCCGAAGCCGCCGGAGGAGCCGCGCGAGGCCGCCGTGCCGATCACCGCGCGCAAGCCCAAGGGCGCGGATCCGATCCCCGAGCCGGAGCCTGCCGCGGTCCAGCCGGCTGAGGCCGTCGACGATCCGATCGCCGCCAACGATGCGGCGAACGGGCGGCAACGCCCGCGCATCGACGTGGTGGCGCCGCGCGGCGGGCGCTCGCGGATGCTGCGCAACGCCTTCGTCGGCATCGTCCTGACGGTGGTGATCGGGCTGATCGCGGTCGCGGCGTTCCTGCTGCGCGACAAGCCGGCGAACCTGCCCTCCGGCGGTGCCGAGACGGCGGAAACCCAGCCGGAGGGCGCCGAGACGAAGTTCTCGGACCGGATCGGCGGCGACCCCGCCCCGAAGGCGTCGCCGCCGGCCGTCGCGACGGATCAGGCCGGGTCGCGCAATCCCGCGAGCCCGCCGAGCCAACCCGGGATCGCGGTGGCGCAGCGCGCCGTCCTGATCGAGGAGAACACCGCGGGCCAGAACGCGGCGCCGACCTCGACGACCGGCCGCGTGGTCTGGCGCCTCGATTCCGTTCCCGGCGAGCAGGGCCAGCCCCTGGAGACGGCGATCGTCGCCACGGTGACGGTGCCGGAGGCCGGCCTGACGCTGGTGATGACGATCCAGCGCAACCTCGACCAGACCCTGCCGGCCTCGCACACCATCAATCTCGTCTTCACCGGCACCGGCGCGGACGGCGAGAAGCGCTCGGTGCAGGATATCGGCCTGCTTCAGGCCAAGGACGACGAGGCCGCCCGCGGTTCGCCGGTCTCGGGCCTGCCGGTCCGCGTGCGGGAGAACCTGTTCCTGATCGGGCTGTCGTCGCTGCGCGGCGACGTCGACCGCAATACCGACCTGCTGCTGCACAAGCCCTGGTTCGACATCGCGATCCGCTACGCCAGCGGGCAGCGCGCCGTGCTCAATTTCGAGAAGGGCAGCGCCGGCACGCAGGTGGTGCAGGAGGCGTTCGACCAGTGGAAGTGAGCTGACCGCTTCGACGGAAGGCCGTGCCGCCCTCCCCGTATCGAGGGGAGGGGACATGCCCGGATGTCGTCGCCGACGCTGGTCTCGGCGTCACGCACCCATGCGCGGCAATTCCCGCGTCGCGAGGTTGCGTTTGACCGCTTCCTGGACCTTCTCGAACGCCCGCACCTCGATCTGGCGGACGCGCTCGCGCGAGACGCCGAACTCGCCCGAGAGGTCCTCCAGGGTGATCGGATCGTCGGCGAGGCGCCGCGCCTCGAAGATGCGACGCTCGCGGGCGTTGAGCACCGAGAGCGCGTCGCGCAGCGCCGAAAGCCGGTTCTGGCCTTCCTGCTCGCCGGCCAGCACCGTCTCCTGGCTCGGCGCGTTGTCGACGAGCCAATCCTGCCACTCGCCCTCGCCCTCCTCGCGCAGGGGCGCATTGAGGGAGGTGTCGCCGGACAGGCGGCGGTTCATGTCGATCACGTCCTGCTCCGGCACGCCGAGCCGGGTCGCGATCTGCGCCACCTGATCCGGCTTAAGGTCGCCCTCCTCGAGCGCCGAGATCTTGCCCTTGGCCTTGCGCAGGTTGAAGAACAGCTTCTTCTGGTTGGCGGTGGTGCCCATCTTCACGAGCGACCACGAGCGCAGGATGTATTCCTGGATCGCCGCCTTGATCCACCACATCGCGTAGGTCGCGAGGCGGAAGCCCTTGTCGGGATCGAAGCGCTTGACCGCCTGCATCAGGCCGACATTGCCCTCGGACACGACCTCGCCGATCGGCAGGCCGTAGCCGCGATAGCCCATGGCAATCTTGGCGACGAGGCGCAGGTGCGAGGTGACGAGGCGGTGCGCCGCCTCGCGGTCGCCGCCGTCGCGCCAGTTCTTGGCCAGCGTGAACTCTTCCGTCGGCTCCAGCATCGGGAACTTGCGGATCTCGTCGAGGTAGCGCGACAGGCCACCTTCGTTGGCGAGCACGGGCAATGCGCCGGCCATGGCATTCTCCTTGACGATGGTCCCCCTGGCGGGCGGACACTCTGGTGCGGAGCACCGCTTCTCAAGCCGGCTCTCCGAATCCCCATGGTAGAGGGGAAAACTCCGAGCCGGTAGCGGGTCCGCGACGCGAACATAGACCTCAACGCATCACGCCTCCGGAAGGTCGAACCTGTCACGATCGGTCGCGGGCCTCGGTGCGGTTTCACACGCTGGTCCTTGACCGTGGCCCGGCGGCCACGCGGCTCAGCGCTCCGCCAGCGCCGCCACCAGCCGCGTCATCTCCGGCGGGAGCGGGCTCTCGAAGCGGAGGTGCTCGCCGGTGCGCGGATGGGCGAAGCCGAGCAGCGCCGCGTGCAGCGCCTGCCGCCCGAGGGCCTTCAGCGCGGCCTGCGCGGTCTCCGACAGCCGCGCCGCCTTGGTGATGAAGGCGCCGCCGTAGACCGCGTCCCCCAGGAGCGGATGCCCGCGATGGGTCATGTGCACGCGGATCTGGTGCGTGCGCCCGGTCTCGAGCCGGCAGCGGACCAGGGCGGCCTCGGGGTAGGCCGCCTCGACCGCGTAGTGCGTCACCGCGTGCCGGCCCTCCTCCGGGCGCACCACCGCGATCTTCTCGCGGTTCTTGCGGCTGCGGTCGAGGTTGGCGTCGATGGTGCCGACCCGCGGCTCGGGCAGGCCCCAGACCAGGGCGAGGTAGGCCCGCTCCAGCGGCCCGTTGCGGCCGTGGTCGGCGAACTGCGCGGTGAGGCCCTTGTGGGCGGCGTCGTTCTTGGCGACGACGATCAGCCCGCTCGTGCCCTTGTCGAGCCGGTGGACGATGCCGGGCCGGCGCACGCCGCCGATCCCCGACAGGCTCGCCCCGCAATGGCCGATCAGCGCGTTGACGAGGGTGCCGGCCGCGTGCCCGGGCGCCGGATGGACCACCAATCCCGCCGGCTTGTCGATCACGATGAGGTCGGCGTCCTCGTAGGCGATGACGAGGTCGACCGCCTCCGCCTGCGGCTCGGCCGACACCGCCTCGGGCAGCACCACCGCGAGCACCGTGCCCGGCCCGACCTTCACCGCCGAATCCAGGATCGTCACCCCGTCGCGGCGGACATGGCCCGCCTTGACCAGATCCTGCAACCGCGCCCGCGACACGTCGGGAAAGGCGATCGCCAACGCCCTGTCGAGGCGCACCCGCTCCGCCTCCGGCCCGATCACCGCCTGCCGCTCGCCTTCGATCTCGAAACCCTGCAACACGCCACTCCTCACGACCCGGCGAAAAAGGCTCCGCCCGGGTCTTGCTCCATCGCCGTACCGTCGCTATACGAACGCCTCGCCGGCCGATAGCTTCATCAGCCGCAGCGACCGCGCCCATCGTCTAGCGGTTAGGACAGGTCCCTCTCACGGATCAGACCGGGGTTCGATTCCCCGTGGGCGCGCCACTTCCGTATAGGACTGCGAACATCAGGTACGGCTGTGCCACCGGCACCTGTCACGGCAGTTTTTAGGCTTTCCTTGTCGCCGACGATGCGGATCACGTCCGCTCCGACCTCCACCCGGTCGACGATCGCCTGAATCCACGCCTTTCGAAACGGGATCTCGCCCGACGTCACGTGCTCGCGCATCAGGCGCTCGATCGCTTCGGGGCTGATATCTGCTGGACCCGGAACGGCATCACGGATCCGGCCGAGCGCGGCTTTTGTCAGTTCCTGCTCCGCCCACACAGCCGAAAGCCGCTCCTTCAGGAGGTCGTCCGGCTCGTCCTCACCGATCTAAACCAGCCGGTAGAGCCGCCGCAGCTTCTTCTCCGCTATCGCGAGCTCGCTTCGCAGCCACGCGGCCGTCGACATCCGCCGCACGCTCAGCTCTGAGCGCCTAGAGACAAGCCAAAGTAGCCCCCAGTCGCTTGGGCTGCAGCAGTTCGGCTACGAGGCGGTCGGTGACGAGCGAGTCGAACGTCACCATTCGGATCGAGCGGCCGGGGCAGCCCGTCGCACCTTAACGCACCTGCGTCGAGCAGCTGCAGTAGGTGTGCCCTTTCTTCGACTTCGAGGTTCCGGTCCGCAGCCTCATCGCGCCGCCGCACGTCGTGCGCGTCGCAAGTCCGGTGAGCAGGATCGGCCCCGTCACCACGCGTGCGGGCGTGACACGCGGATTGTGGGCATTCAGCGTCGTCTGCACCGGGTTGGACACGTCATGCGCGATGAAAAGCAAATGTCGGGTTCATCCTGAAAGCAGCGCGACGAAGGTCAGCGATTGCTCAAGCCGCGGCCTTCATGCCCGTCAGGAAACTGAGGAACTCGAGATGGGGCAGCGGACGGCTGACGTGATAGCCTTGAACTTGGCTGCATTGGGCCTCGGCGACGAACGCGTACTGTTCCGCCGTCTCCACACCTTCGACGGTGGTCGTCATACCCAGGCACGCGCCCATGGTGATGATGGCCCGGACGATCGCCGCACTCTCCGTATCCTCAGGCAGGAGACGAACGAAGGAACGATCGATCTTGATCTTCGAGAACGGGAAGCGGCGCAGATAGCTGAGTGAGGAATACCCGGTCCCGAAATCGTCCATCGCGAGGCTGACACCAAGCGCCTTGAGCTTCGTGAGCATCGAAAGGGTCCGTTCCTCGTCGTCGAGCATGACGCCTTCCGTGATTTCGAGTTCGAGACGGCCCGCCTCAAGCCCGGTCGCCTCGAGGGTCGCAGCGACCGTTTCCGCGAGACGGTCGTCGCGGAACTGAACGGGCGAGAGATTGACCGCCACCTTGATCGCGCTGGACCACGTCGACGCCTGCGTACAAGCCGTTCGCAGCACCCAGGCACCCAGGTGCAAGATGAGGCCGGTCTCCTCGGCCAGGGGGATGAACTCGATCGGCGGAATGAGGCCGTGTACAGGGTGACGCCAGCGGACCAGGGCTTCCGCTGCGGTCACTACCCCCGTCTCGGCATCGACAAGCGGCTGGTAGTGGACCTCGAACTCGCCGACCTCGAGGGCGCGGCGCATGTCGGCTTCCAAACGGATGCGCGCCTGCATGCGTTCGGCAAGCGCCGGCTCGAACAGGCAAAAAGACCCCTTGCCCTCACCCTTGACCTTGTAGAGGGCGAAATCGGCATTGCGGAGCAGTTCCTCGGGTTGGCTGCCGTTCAGCGGAGCCATCGCGATACCGATGCTGACGCCGACATGAACCAGCTGCCCGTCGAGCAGGAAGGGTCGATCGATCGCCTCCACGAGGGCAACCGCCAGGGATTCCGCAGACGCGACGCCGACGGAG
Organism: Methylobacterium sp. J-059; assembly: GCF_022829485.1. Lineage (NCBI taxonomy): Bacteria > Pseudomonadati > Pseudomonadota > Alphaproteobacteria > Hyphomicrobiales > Methylobacteriaceae > Methylobacterium > Methylobacterium sp. J-059. The sequence continues at coordinate 50,537 of NZ_JAKSYA010000159.1, read as the reverse complement.
CCCAGAAGCAGGATGGCGAACTCGTCCCCGCCGAGACGTGCCACGATGTTGGTTTCGCCGACGACGGCTTGCAGCCGTGCGGCGACCTTGCGCAGGAGGTCGTCGCCCATACCGTGACCGAGCGTATCGTTGACGAACTTGAACCGATCGAGATCGAGCATCAGCACGGCGAAGCCGCCTTCCCCGTTCCGCAAGGTCGCGGAATGGTGGGTCAGCAGGTCGCCGAAGCGAGCCCGGTTGGGCAATCCAGTCACGGTGTCCGTGAAGGCGAGCGTCCGGAGCCGGGCTTCCGATTGCAGGCGCTCCCGTTGGTCCCGGAAGGCGATCACGGTCTGGCGCTTGTGGCCGAGTGAGATGTCTTTCCGTACGACGCGGACCGGGACATGCCCACCCGCGGCGTCGACGAGCTCGACTTCGCGTTCCTCGTGTTCCGGGAGGTCGCCCAGCACCAGTCCGGGGAGCAGGCGTTTCACGTTGCACCCGACCAACTGTGCCTGAGTCAGGCCGGACATCTCTTCAAGGCTACGATTGGCCGTCGTCACGACTTCGCCGTCGCATACGGCGAGGCCTTCGAGCGAAAGGCTTGCCAGCTCCCGCAGACGCGCGCTGTCCCTGCGCAGCTGCGCCCGGGCATTCAAGGCGGACCGCAAGCCGAAGAAGGCGAGGCTGAGCAGGCCGAACGAGACGAGCGCGATGATCGGGGCGATCATCTCCGGGGCGATGGCGGAGGCGGGCAATGCCACCTGAGGGTCGTAGGCGATGGTGACCGCGGTCATACCGGCGAGATGCAGGACCACGATCGAACCGAACAGCAGGGGGCCGGCGAAACGTCGGCGGGAGCGATCGCGCTCACCCGCCATGATCAGGGCGAGGCCGGAAAGACCGAGGCTCAGGAGCACAGATGGGGCGATGAAGCCCCAGTCCCAGGTGACGTGCCCCGTCACCCGATATGACGCCTGTCCGACGTAGTGAAGGGCTGTGACGCCCGAACCTAAAATGACGCCTGCCACGAAGCGGGGCGCACGCGCGCGCTGGCCGATGGAGAGGCCGACGCCGGTGCCGATCCCCCCGATCACGAGGAATAGCGAGACTGCCGTCAGGATCGGTTCGAAGCCGGCTGCCATGCCGGGTCGATAGGCCAGCAGGGCGATCATGTGGGTCGCCCACGCGGTACAGCCGGCGGCGACGATACTGACGATGCCCCATTTGCGCCGAGCTACGCCTTCCGAACGCGCCGCATGAGCGGCGATGGCGGATGAGGCGTAGATGCCGACGCTGCATACGACTGCGGCCAACAGCAACAGCTGCTCGTCGTGGAAGTCTCGAACGCAAGTCACAATCGAATGCATGTCGACTTCACTGGTGATATCAGAGTCGGAAGTGTCCGGTGATCAGAGGTGGCCATCGCACCTGGCTGCGGTGGCTTTACTCGCGCCTTTTTATGGTTGCGCCTTTGGGTGTGGACCGAGCAGAGTTTTGCCGTGTGGGATCAGGAGCTCGACTTCCGCTAGGGCTCGCACGGAGATGTCTTTCAGGTCGTCGGTGGAGGGACCAAAGCTCGCGTGCATCTGCAACGAAGACGTCCAAAATCTTTCGATGCCCGATCGTAATATCTCCCGTCGAGCGCGTAGGCCTTGTGCAGCAAGCGAACCGGCACTGCGTTGGTGGATCCGTTTTCCTGATCGGCATCCACGATCGTATCACGTGCGCTTGAGCCGACGACCGACCGCGTCGGCTTGGACCATCGGACAAGAGAAGCGAACTCAGCGCTCATCTCGTCCTCGCCTGGGACGACGTCTCTAGACAGCCGCTCGTGATGCCTGACGAACCTTTCGGGTGGCTTGATCGACTTGCTCGCTTGCCCGGGCGATGTCCTCCATGCTTCCGGCGATCGTCGTCACCCCGTGGGCGGCCGTATGCATGCTTCCCGACATCTCCCGGGTCACGGCGGACTGTTCCTCCACAGCAGCGGCGATGGCGCCCGACACCTCATCGAGCGAGCGTATCGTTCCCTGGATGGAGCCGATGGCATCCACGGCTTCGCGTGCGGCGGCCTGTGTGGCGGAGATCTGCTCACGGATCTGGTCGGTCGCCTTGGCGGTCTGCTCAGCCAACGCCTTCACCTCGGAGGCGACCACCGCGAAACCTTTCCCGGCCATGCCGGCGCGCGCTGCTTCGATGGTCGCGTTCAAGGCCAAGAGGTTGGTCTGCGCGGCGATGCCCTGGATCAGTGTCACCACGTCGCCGATCTGCGCCGCCTGGCCGCTCAGCCCGGCGACGATGCTGCCCGTGCGCTGTGCCTGCTCGACCGCCTGGGCGGCCATCCGCGCGGCATGGCTCACCTGCTGGCTGATTTCGCCGACCGAAGCCGATAACTCCTCCGCGCCCGAGGCGACGCACTGGATGTCGTTGGACACCTGCCCCACCGTGCCGGCGGTCTCGGCCGTCTGACGGGTGACGTTCTCGACGGCTTGGCCGATCGCGTCGAGATCGGTGCCGATCGCCTGCTGCGCTTCGGCGCGACGCTGCCGCTCGTGCACCTGGGCCGTGATGTCGGTCGCGAACTTCACCACCTTGATCGGAACCCCATCGCGATCACGGATCGGATTGTATGTTGCCTGGATCCAGACCTCTCGCCCCCCCTTGGCGATCCGCCGGAACTCGCCCGACATGAACTCGCCGCGTCCCAGCTCAGCCCAGAAGTTGCGATAAGCCTCCCCCGTCCGTTCGTCCGCATCGACGAACATGCTGTGCCGCTGCCCGCGGATCTCATCGAGCCGGTAGCCGACGGCAGCGAGGAAGTTGGCGTTGGCCGTCAGGACGGTGCCGTCGAGAGAGAACTCGATCACCGCCTGCGAGCGGTTGAGGGCAGCAAGCTGGCCTTCATGGTCGATCGCGCGCTGAACCTGCGAGGTGATGTCGGACGCGAACTTGACGATCTTGCGAACGCGGCCGGCGCGGTCCAGCACCGGATTATAGGTCGCCTGGATCCAGATCGCACGACCATCGTTGGCAATGCGCTTGAACTCGCGGGTCTGGGACTCCCCTTTGCGCAATGCGTCCCAGAACGCGTGATAGGCCGGCGCGTCGCGCTCTGCCGGCGTGACGAGCTTGCGGTGGTTCTGGCCCTTCAGTTCCGCCAGCGTGTAGCCAACGAGGCCGAGGAAATTCGCATTGGCATCGAGGATCGTGCCATCGGGGGCGAACGCGATGCGGGCGCGCGAGCGGTCGATGGCCTCGAACAGCGCACGGAAAGAGCTATCGAACAAGCGCACCAACAGACTCCCAACCGGAGGGTCTACGACCTCTTCGACTTGAATTGTAATTCTTGCCGTAAATTATAGATTAATTTCTCGATCAAACTGCCTATTTGTCGCATATGCGGGATATTTTTTACAATCTAGAAACCGCCCGGAAACACCCGAAGTATGGTAAGGGCCCTTGTAGAATTTGCCCTTTCGAGCGTATAGGGCCCTTCCACCCCGTCCCTTGCATACTTCAAGTTGGCTGCGTTCCATCAGTCGACTTCTGCGCCCCTGAGACATCAGCGCCCCGGCGCCCTATCGAGAGCGCCAAGCCGACCGCCGCACGACAGCGTCTGCCGCCAACTCCCACCCGGAAGCGGAACGGCAGAAATCCATCCGACCCGGCCTAAAATCGCCGTCGATCAGGCTGCTACAAAGCGGACCTTCCGAGCGTCTGAGAAGGGTTGTAAGCGGGCGCGGTGGCGATGTCCGCTTCGGCCAGTTCCCGCCCGCGAGCGGACCGACTGGGAACCGCCCACTCCGGCCGTAGGACATCGTGCACCAAGCTGGCCGGAAGCGGACGTTACAGGGCGCTGCATAGGGTGGGCAGCCAACCTGAGTCCTTCGCTTCGAAGCGGACGTTCCGCCTCCGACCCAGGCGTCGGGACCACCGCTAGCGCTTACCGAAAGCATCCGTCAGTCTGTCGTCTGGGAGCTTCGGCCGTCTCGCAGACCGTCGTGCTATCAGGGCCGGGTAGGCTGCAGGCCCGGCACCGCCGCGAGGAGCGAGCGGGTGTAGGCGTGATCCGGCTGCTGGAAGAGGTCGGCCGTGGGCCGCATCTCCACGATGGCACCGCGATGCATCACGGCGATGCGGTCGCAGATCTTGGCGGCAACGCGCAGGTCGTGGGTGATGAACAGCATCGCGAGGTTCAGGCGCTGCTTGAGGTCTTCCAGCAGGTCGAGCACCTGCGCCTGGACCGAGACGTCGAGGGCCGAAACCGCCTCGTCGGCCACGAGCACGTCGGGCTCCATGGCGAGCGCCCGGGCGATGCCGATGCGCTGGCGCTGGCCGCCGGAGAAGGCGTTGGGGTAACGCTCGGCCGCGCTCGCCGAGAGGCCGACGAGGTCGAGGAGCTCGCGAGCCCGGGCGCGGGCCTCCCGCCGGGGCGTGCCGTGCGCGATCGGGCCTGCCGTGATGATCTGCTCGACGGTGCGGCGTGGGTTCAGGGATGCGAACGGGTCCTGGAAGATCATCTGGATGCGCCGGCGCTCGTCACGCAGCGCGCGCGGCGCCAACGCCGTGTAGTCGAGGCTGCCGAGGCGCACCGTGCCCCGGTCCGGCTCGATCAGCCGGATCGCGAGGCGCGCGGTGGTGGACTTTCCGGAGCCGGATTCGCCGACGAGGCCGAGGGTCTCCCCGCGGCGGACGTCGAAGGCCACCTCCTTGACCGCCGCGACCACGCGCGGCTTGCCGAACAGGCCGGCGCGCGTGGCGTAGGTCTTGGTCAGCCCGATGGCCGAGAGGGCGAGGGGCTCGGCCTCGCGGGAGGCGCGCGCCGGCGGCACCAGGCTCGGCACCGCCGCGAGCAGGGCCTGGGTGTAGGGGTGCTGCGGATGCTGAAGGACGGTCTCGGCGCTGCCCTGCTCCACCAGTCGCCCGCGCTGGAGCACGGCGACATGGTCGGCGATGTCCGCCACCACGCCGAAATCGTGGGTGATGAACAGGACGCTCATGCCGCGCCGCCGCTGCAGGTCGCGGATCAGCTGGAGGATCTGGGCCTGGGTGGTGACGTCGAGCGCCGTGGTCGGCTCGTCGGCGACGAGGATCGAGGGCTCGAGGGCGAGCGCCATGGCGATCATCGCGCGCTGGCGCTGGCCGCCGGAGAGCTGGTGCGGGTAGGCGCGCACGATCTGCCCCGGATCGGGCAGGCCGACCTCGGTGGCGAGCGCGACGGCCCGGGCCCTGCGCTCGGCCGGCGTCAGGAGGGCGTGCGCCTCGAACATCTCGGCGATCTGGTCGCCGATGCGCATGACCGGGTTGAGGGCCGTCATCGGTTCCTGAAACACCATGGCGATGCGGCGACCGCGAAGGCTGCGCCAGCCGCGCTCGTCCAGGGTGAGCAGGTCTCGCCCCTCGAACAGGATCTCCCCGCCGACCGGCTTCAGCGCGCGGGGCAGGAGGCCGGTGAGCGCGTAGGCGCTCATCGACTTGCCCGAGCCCGACTCGCCGACGACGCAGAGGATCTTGCCCGGCATCAGGTCGAGGGAGAGGTCCTCGACCGCGTGGGGACGGTCCGAGCCCTTCGGCAGCGCCAGGGTGAGATTCCGGATACGGACGACGGGCTCGCTCATGCTCAGGCTCCCTTGAGGGCTTCGCGCCGGGCGAGCACCGCCGGCCCGGTCGCGGCGAGGTCCCAGTAAAGGCCCGCCATCAGCATCAGGGCCTCTCGCGAGGGCGGCCCGAGCAAGTGCTCGTCGGGGCCGTGCTGGAGGCAGGCCGGGTAGGAATGCGGCACCCACAGGGTCGGCAGGCCGAGGATCTCGGAAAAGGCGTCGTTGGGCAGCGAGCCGCCGAGGTTCGGCAGCAGGGCCGGCCGCTTGCCCGTGCTCTCGGCGATCGAGGCCAGCGCCCAGTCGACCCACGGGTCCTCGACGGGGAGCCGGGTGGCGCGGAACACCTCCGTGCGCGCGGCACGGACCTCGACCATCGGGTAGCCGTGGGCGTCGAGATGAGCGCGCAGAGCGGGCAGGATGCCTTCCCAGTCGGTGCCGACGACGAAGCGAAGCTGCAGCGTGGCCTTGGCAGTGGGCGGCACGGCGTTGAGCGGTCCGTCCGGGTCGCCGGTCTTGAAGGCCAGCACCTCGAGGGTGTTCCAGCCGAACACGCGCTCGGCCGCGGTCAGTCCCGGCTCACCCCAATCCGCGTCGATCTTCGGCGCGGTCGGATCGGTGCCCACAGTGATGTCGGCCAGCGCCGCCCGCACGTTGACGGGGAGCCCCGGTGGCCGAAGGGCGTCGAGAAGGATTTTGCCGCGTCCATCGACGAGGGTCGCGATGGCGTTGGCCAGCACCGTGCCGGGGTTGCGCAGCAGGCCGCCCCAGTTACCGGAATGGTGGCTGCCCTCACGCAGGTCCAGCACCATCTCGAAGGTGTAACCGCCGCGCGAGCCCAGGAAGACCGTCGGCCGCTCGGCGCTGACGCGGGGCCCGTCCGAGGCGATGAGCACGTCGGCCTTGAGCGCCGCGGCCTCGGCGCGGCAGAGGTCGCGCAGGCCCGGCGAGCCGGCTTCCTCGCCCATCTCGATCAGCAGCTTGGTGTTGAAGCCGAGGCGCCCGTCGCGCGCCGCCATCACCGCCGCCAGCGCGCCGAGGTTGAGGATGTGCTGGCCCTTGTTGTCGGCGGTGCCGCGGCCGTACCAGCGCTCGCCCTCGATGGTCACGGTCCAGGGGTCGAGGCCGTCGCGCCACTGCTCAGGATAGCCCCGCACGGTGTCGCCGTGGCCGTAGATCAGCACCGTGGGCAGCCCGTCGCCCTCGTGGCGCTCGGCGATGAGGAACGGGCCGTGGACGCCGTCCGGGTTGTCGAGGATGCGGCTGGTGAAGCCGAGCGGCGCGATCCGCGGCACCAGGAAGTCGGTGAGGTAAGCCTTCAGCTTCGGCAGCTGCCCCGAGGTCTGGCTCTCGGTCGGGCGGGCGACGGCGTCCTGCAGCACGCTGAGGAAGCCGCCCTCGTCGTAGTGGCGCGCGGCGCGCGCGATCGCGTCGTGTCGGGACATGGGCTCACTCGATCTCGGTGCGGTGGGGTTTTTTGCGGGGCAAGGGGGGCTCAGCGCCGCCCCTCGGGGGCGGTGACGTCGCGGATGCCGTCGCCGAGCAGGTTGATCGCCAGGACGAGGACCAGGAGCGCGACGCCCGGGATGGTGATCACCCAGGGCTGGAAGAACATGTACGGCTTGCCCTCGGCGATCATCAGGCCCCAGGACGGCAGCGGCGGCTGCACGCCAAGGCCGAGGAAGGACAGGGCGGCCTCGAGCAGGATGGCGTGCGCCATCTCCAGGGTCGCCACCACGATGAGCGCGTTGAGGATGTTCGGCAGCACCTCCTGGAACAGGATGCGGGCCGGGGAGAAGCCCGTGGCGCGGGCCGCGGCGATGAAATCCTGGTCGCGGATCTGCCGGGTCGCCGCGCGGGTGACCACGGCGAAACGGTCCCAAAGCAGGAAGCCGAGCACCAGCACCACCACCTTCAGCGAGCCGCCGACGAGGGAGGCCATGGCGAGCGCGACCAGCACCACCGGCATGGCCAGCCGCGTGGTCACGACGTAGCTCACCACCGCGTCGACCCGGCCGCCGAAATAGCCGGCGCAGATGCCGAGCGTCGTGCCGATCACGCCCGAGATGGCGGCCGCCGCGATCCCGATCAGCAGGGAGATCTGGCTGCCGTAGATCAGGCGGCTGAGGTAGTCGCGCCCGAGCTTGTCGGTGCCGAGCACGTGGTCCCACGTGCCCTTCGTCTGCCAGATCGGCGGGATCAGGCGCCGCGAGACGTCCTGGACGTAGGGATCGTGGGGCGCGATCAGCGGGGCGGCGAGCGCGCAGAGCAGGATGGTCCCGAGGATGCCGGCACCGATCACAAAGCCGCCGTGGCGGAGACCGCGCCGAAGCGCCAGGGCGGTGGGCGAGCGGGCGGCGGGCAGCGCCGCCGGCCTGTCGGCCGGGAGGGCCGCCGGCGTCTCGGGCAAACCGGCGCTGAGCGGGGAGGCGGATGGCTGGAGGGTCATTGGCGCAGCCGGGGATCGAGGAAGGCGTTCAGGAGGTCGGCGGCCAGCGTCAGGGCGATGTAGATCATCGCCAGGACCAGCACGATCGCCTGCACCACCGGGAAGTCGTTGCGGGCGATGGATTCCCAGGCAAGCTGGCCGAGCCCCTGGAGCGAGAACACCGCCTCGATCACGATCGAGCCGCCGAGCATGAAGCCGAACTGGACGGCGGCGAGCGCGATCACCGGGATGACGGCGTTGCGCAGCGCATGCCGGATCAGGATCTTTCGCGGCGGCAGACCTTTGGCGCGGGCGGTCCTGACATAGTCCGAGGCCAGCACTTCGAGCATGCCGTTGCGGGTCAGCCGCATCACCGCCGGCATGGCGTAGTAACCGAGCGCGATCGCCGGCAGCACGAAGTGCTTCCAGGTCGTGTTGCCGGAGACCGGCAGCCAGCGCAGGTTCACCGAAAAGATCATGATCAGGGTCAGGCCGAACCAGAAGCTCGGCATGGCCTGGCCCAGCACCGAGACCGAGAGGGCGGCCCGGTCGATCCAGGTGTCGCGCCGGACCGCGGCGAGCACCCCGAGGGGGATGGCCACGAAGAGCGCCACGGCCAGGGCCACCACGCCGAGGAACAGGGTGATCGGCAGGCGGGCAGCGAGCAGGTCGATCACGCTCTCGCGGAAGTAGAACGAGTTGCCGAAATCGAGCCGGATCGCCCGGCCCGCCCAGGCGGCGAACTGAGCCAGAAGGGGCTGGTCGAGCCCGTACTGGACCCGGATCGCCTCGACCTGGACGGAGGTCGCCTCCGGCCCCGCGATCGCGGTGGCCAGGTCCCCGGACATGTGCAGCAGCATGAAGCTCGCCACCGACACCGTCACGGCGACCGCCAGGGCCACCAGACTTCGTTGGATCATGAATCGCAGCATGGTCCGGCTCCCTCGGTCGGTCGGCGGTCGGTCGGCTTCAGGCGCCGGCCGTCACTTCCATTGCGCCGCGTAGAAGCGCGGCAGCTCGTCGGGCTGCGCCGTGAAGGTCAGGTCCGACGTGAAGGCGTAGTTCGTCGAGTACGAGAACAGCGGCAGGGCGTAGGCCTGGCCGGCGATGCGCTTGAGCGCTTCGGCGTACTTGACCTTCCGCACCGCAGGGTCGGTCGCCCCGTCCCCGGCTTGGAGAGCCGCGATAGTCTCGGGGTCCTTGGTCAGATCCTCGTCGCCGCCGCGGAAGTAGACGCCCGTGAAGGCCGAGACGTCGAGGACCGAGAACGACCCCCAGGTCTGGAAGGCGATAGAGACCTTGCCGCCGCGGATGAGGTCGCGGAGCGCCGCGTAGCGCAGGTAGTTCAGCCGGGCGATGATGCCGACGGCGCGCAGGTAGCCGATCACGGCCTCGGCGTAGTCGCGCTCGCGGTAGGCACCGAGATCGATCTCGAAGCCGTTCGGGTAGCCCGCCTCCTTGAGGAGCGCCTTGGCCTTGGCCGGATCGTAGCTGTAACGCGGCACGCCCTCGTCGGTGCAGCCGAACTGGTCGATGAAGCAGGCCGCGTTCATCACCCGGCTCCCGCCGCGCACGAGGTTGTCCACCATGGCCTTGCGGTCGACGGCGTACGAGATCGCCTGCCGGACGCGGGGATCCTTCAGGGGCGAGTTCTCCTTGGCCCGGCCGAGAGTGTCGAACTGCAGAAAGCCGACCCGCATGGTTTCGGCGCTGAGGACCGAGACGTTGGGGGCGCCCTTCAGCTGGTCGGCCTGATCGCTCGGCACGCGCCAGATCCAGTCGATGCCGCCGGTGACGAGCTCGGCCATGCGGCTGTCGGCGTCGGGGATGACGCGGAACTCGAGCTTGCCGATCTTGGCCGCGCCGATCGGGCTGCCGGGCCAATACTTGGCGAAGCGCTCCATCTTGACGCCGCGCCCGTTCTCGACCGCGGTGATGCGGTAGGGGCCGGTGCCGACCGGCGCCTTAGCGAAGCCGTCGAGGCCGACGCGCCTGAAATAGGTCGCCGGGAAGATCGGGGTCGGCCCGGCGAGGTATTCGAGCGCCGCCGGGAAGGCCGCCTTCAAATGGATGCGGACCGTGTGGGCGTCGACGACCTCCGTCGACTTCATCCAGTCGACGTTCTGCTTCGTCACCGTGCGGGCTTCCGGCGTCAGCACGTAGTTGAAGGTGAAGGCCACGTCTTCCGGGCCGAAGGCGTCGCCGTTGTGGAAGGTCACGCCCTCACGCAGGGTCAGTTCCAGGGTGACGGGATCGACCCACCGCCAAGAGGTGGCCAGCATCGGCTGGTAGGTGCCGGTCTTCGGGTCGCGGTAGATCAGGGTGTCCCAGACGTTGCGGGCCAGGATGACGCCCTCGCGGGCGCTGTTGTGGTAGGGGCTGACGTTTTCCGGCTCGGTGTCGGAGGCGTAGACTAGGGTGTCATTCGCCTTGCCGGCAACGGCCGGGACACTGGCGGCCAGCATCAGCAGGGTGAGCGCGGCGCGTGCCGTGGAGCCGTGTCTCGCCATGATCCCGCTCGCCATGATGTCGGTCCTTTTCGCCCGTCCGCGCGGTCGACCTCGTGCCGGCCGCCTCGGCATGCCGCTTTTTTCGTCGTGCCATGGTGTTGTGCAATTGGTATCGCAACAAGTAGAATTTCGCGATTGCTGCCGTGCCGTTTCGGCAATCGACAGGTTTCCATGAACATTTCGGGCCTCCGCTACCTCTTGGCCGTCGCCAGAACCGGGTCGATCGCCGCGGCGTCGACGCACTTGAACATCGCGGCGTCGGCGATCAGCCGGCAGATCTCCAACCTCGAGAGCGAACTCGGCTGCGTCCTCTTCGAGCGGCGCCCGCGCGGCATGGTGCTGAGCCCGGCCGGGGAGCTGCTGGCGGAACACGCGCGCCAGACCCTCCTGCGCGCCGAGCAGGTCGCGGCTGACATCCAGGAATTGCAGGGCCTCGCGCGCGGCTTCATCCGCGTCGCCACCTCGGAGGGCTTCGCCCTCGATCTGCTGCCCAACGCGATCGCGGAGTTCCACGCCGCCCATCCGGGCATCCGCTTCGAGGTGCAGATGTTGCCCCCCGCCCAGGTCACGCACGTCGTGGCGGCGGGCGACGCCGACATCGGCATCACCTTCGCGCTCGCCCCCTCGAGCCTGGTCGCGGTCGCCTACGACAACGCCGTCGAGATGGTGGCGCTCAGTGCCCCCGATCATCCCCTGGCGCGCCGACCCGCGATCCGGCTCGCGGACCTGAAGGCCTACCCGATCGCGGTGCCGACCCTCGACACCACCGCTCGCCGGGTTTTCGACGCGGCCTGCCTCGCGGAGGGCATCACCATCGAGCCGACGCTCACGGCCAACATCCTTTCCGCCCTGCTGCCCTTCGTCCGGCGGACGAAGGGGCTCGCGCTGATGTCGGCCCTCACGGTGCAGACGCCGGTGCGCCTCGGCGAGCTCGTCTGCATCCCGGTGCATGCGCGGATGAGCCTGATGCGGGGCATCCAGGTCCAGGTGATGCGCGACCGCAAGCTGCCGCACGCCGTCCAGGCCTTCCTGCGCCGGCTCGTCGCCGCGCTGCCGCCGACGGAGCCCGGCGGCGTCTGACATCGGTCGGCCGGTCCGGCGCAAGTCGGCTCAGCCGTTTCGGAAGGTGTAGCTGTAGCCGTTGAGCGCCGGGGCGCCGCCCAGATGGGCGTAGAGCACCTTCGCGCCCTTGGGGAAGAAGCCCTTCCGCACGAGGTCGATCATCCCCTGCATCGACTTCCCCTCGTAGACGGGGTCGGTGATCATGCCCTCCAGCCGGGCCGAGAGGCGGATCGCGTCCACCGTCTCCTTCGAGGGCACGCCGTAGACCGGGTAGGCGTAGTCCTCGTTGAGCACGATGTCGTCCTCTGCGATCGCCGGCGCGCCGACGAGGGCGGCGGTGTTTTTTGCGATCTCCAGCACCTGAGCCTTGGTCTGGGCGGGCGTGCAGGACGCGTCGATGCCGATGACGTTGCGGGCGCGCCCGTCGGCGGCAAAGCCCACCACCATGCCGGCATGGGTCGAGCCGGTGACGGTGCAGACCACGATGTAGTCGAAACGCAGGCCCATCTCAGCCTCCTGGGCGCGGACCTCCTCGGCGAAGCCGATGTAGCCGAGGCCGCCGAACTTGTGCACCGAGGCGCCGGCGGGGATCGCGTAGGGCTTGCCGCCCTTGGCCTTCACGTCCTCCAGGGCCCTGGTCCAGCTCTCGCGGATGCCGATGTCGAAGCCGTCGTCGACGAGCTGCGTCTCGGCGCCCATGATGCGGGACAGCATGATGTTGCCGACCCGGTCGTAGACGGCATCCTCGTGCGGGACCCAGGCCTCCTGGATCAGCCGGCACTTCATGCCGATCTTGGCGGCGACCGCCGCGACCATGCGGGTGTGGTTCGACTGCACGCCGCCGATCGAGACCAGGGTGTCGGCCCCACTCGCGATGGCGTCGGGCACGATGTACTCGAGCTTGCGCAGCTTGTTGCCGCCGTAGGCGAGGCCCGAATTGCAATCCTCGCGCTTGGCGTAGATCAGCACGTCGCCGCCGAGATGGGCCGTTAGCCGCGGCAGGTGCTCGATCGGGCTCGGGCCGAAGGTCAGGGGATAACGCTCGAACTTCGACAGCATGGGCGACGTCCTTTGTTGGTCAGCCCGAAAAAGCTAGCAAAGTCGGTGCGGAAGGTGCTCTCGAAATGCGCCGTTGTTTCCTATTGCGATGAGACGACCGGCGGTCTTAGCCGAAAGATCGTTGCGCCATCACCCATTGGAATGGAAGGATCGTTCATAAGCGCTCGGCGAGGGCGAACGAGCCGGGAGCTTCGCCGACGGCTTTATGATGGGCGGCCGCATGGGCGATGCCGTCCGGGCCCGGTGGACGAGGCCAGCCGCCCGGCCGCCGATTCGTCCCCGGCCGGCTCGGCACGCCGGCCCGGGCGATCCGAGCCGATTTCCGTCACAGGACACCGCCCGTATGAGCGCCGCCTGCACGCCCCCGCTCGATCTCCCCAATGCCGTGCGGGATGCCAAACCCACGGTCGGGCGCAACCCGCGCCTGGGCCGAGCCGCCGAGATCCTGCCGGGCCTGGCCTTCGGCCTCGCGGACGTCGCGGCGGCCGAGGCGCGCTGGCGCCGCTTCGATCCGCTCCTCGCCCGGCTGTTTCCCGAACTGGCGACCGGCCGGATCGATTCGGCTCTCCTGCCGCTCTCCGCCGACTTGGCCGCCCTGGTGTCGGGACGCCCGGGGGCCTCGGCTTGGGTGAAGGCCGATCACGACCTCCCGATCACCGGCTGCATCAAGGCGCGGGGCGGCGTCTACGAGGTGCTGGTCGAGGCCGAGCGGCTCGGCCTCGCGGCGGGCTGGCTGTCGGGCGCGCCCTCCTATGCCCGCCTTGCCGACCCGGATGTCCGGGCGGCCTTCGGCGCCCACACGATCGCGGTGGGAAGCACCGGCAACCTCGGGTTCAGCGTCGGGGTGATCCACCGCGCCCTCGGCTTCCAGGTCGAGGTGCACATGTCCCACGACGCCAAGGCGTGGAAGAAGCGCCGCCTGCGCGACCTCGGCGCCCGGGTGGTGGAGCATGCGGGCGATTACGGCCGCGCCGTCGCCGTCGCGCGGGTCGCCTTCGAAGGCCGCGCCGACGCGCACTTCGTCGATGACGAGAGTTCGAAGGACCTGTTCCTCGGCTACGTGGCGGCGGCCTTCGACCTGCAACGCCAGCTCGAGGCGGCGGGCGTGAGCGTGGACGCGGCCCATCACCTGTGCGTCTACCTCCCCTGCGGCGTCGGCGGCGCCCCGGGCGGCGTCACCCTCGGCCTGAAGCTGCTCTACGGCGACGCCGTGCGCTGCGTCTTCGTCGAGCCCGTCGCCGCGCCCTGCATGCTCGTGCAACTCGCCGCAGGCTCGGCGCGGTCGGTGAGCGTCTACGAGATCGGCCTCGACAACCGGACCGCGGCGGACGGCCTGGCCGTGGCCGCCGCCTCGATGCTGGTGGCCGGCACCGTCGTCGCCCTCGTCGAGGCCGTGGTGACGGTGAGCGACGCCGACCTGTTCGCCTGGCTGCGCGATCTCTGGGACCGGGCGGGCTTGCGCCTCGAGCCGTCGGCGGCGGCGGCCTTCGCGGCGGTGGGACCGGCTTGCGGCGTCCTGCCGGACGTCGCCCACGCCACCCACGTCGTCTGGACCACCGGCGGGGCGCTGCTGCCGGAGGCCGAGTTCCAGGCCGCCCTCGCGCAAGCGGCCAGAAATCGAGCCGCGGAGGCTGAGTGCTCAATCCAATGAAGGCCTGTCGTTCAATAGGCTGCGGCGCCGGCACCATACGGCAGACGTCATAACGTACCAGGGCGGCCGTTCGTCCGTTTTCGTGAGAATATCGCCAACCGTGGTCCGACCGCCCCCACCGAGGCAGTGTGGGAACGCGGTGTGCTGTGTTGAATTGGGGCGGCGATGGCGCACGGTGCGCCGCGTGCCCTCACGCCCGCAAGGCGGTGAGGAGCGGTCCGGTGCCGAGGATCGCCATCACCCGCTTCAGATTGTGGGCCAAGACCTTCAGGCTCATCTCGGTTGAGGCGTTCTTTAGCCTGTGCATCCGGAAGTGGGTCGCCCCCATCCAGCCTTTCAGCGTCCCGAACACCTGCTCGACCGTCTGCCGACGCGTACGCATCGCGTGACGATCCTCGTCGAGCCGGTGCTGCACGGCTTCCAGGACCGCCTCGTCCCCCCAGCACGTCACCCGTCACTCCTTGGCCGGCGTGCTCCTCGCGCTTCGGTGAAGAAGCCCGATAGTGCACCTAGGCGCCGGCCCCGCCGTTCACCGCGCAACGGTGTTGAGGTCGCCGCGAGGCGTTCCGTTGGGCACCGCACGTCGGTCGGTCCGTCGGCCCTCCGCAGCCGACGATGAATCAAAGATCCGCGCGGGGCGCACAGCATCACCGTCGGTGGGCATTCCTATCCGTGATACAATCTGAGGGTATTAAGGACTCTGGTCCCCGACGACTCGTTCCGCGTCCACTGGCCGGCAGCTTCGTGGGTCCATTCGAGCGGCACTGGCTCGGCGGCGGCGACGGGCCGAGGAAGGTTCGGGCAGCGGTCATCATCGACACGTTGTTCAGCGCTATATCGTTGTCATAAAATGATCTTTTTGACGGCGAGAGCGCTGTCGGCAGCGTGTGATTGTCCGGGCCGCGGCAGCTCAGCGTCGGTGCATTCGACGTCGACACACCGCCAACGCCGACCTCGGCCGCGTTACAAATGTGGGGGCGTGTTGATATATTTCCTAGGTCGGTCATTGCCCGGGCCGTATATAGCTAATAGTTCTTGATACGCATGAAAAAAAGCAGCTCCAAAAGCTGCCCTCGATGCAGCGTGACCATGTCCCCCTGCGTCGGGTTCGTCTTGGAGGCGGGCCGATCGATGTCGAGACCAATGAAAAACATCCTTTGCAACCAGGAGATGTTGCCCCTGGCCGAGACTGTCGACCAGGCGACGCGTCGCGTTGCGGGTGGTGCACGCCTCTCGTGGGACGCGCCGCCGCATCCGGCCCGCTGCGATCGGCCATCCGTGCGACCGAGGATCATCCTCCTCTCACGCGACCTAGCCTGATCTCTTTCGCGAAAAAATCGTCCGCGCCGATGCATCGCGCGTCGTTCGAAGGCTGAAGCGGTCAGCGCGGCGCGCGTTGCTTGCGCGCCTCGCTGCAAGCGTCGCCGCGTTCGCGGCGGATGCCCTCACGGCACCTGCCTCGAGACAATCAACAACGACGATCAGACCGGGGAGAGAGCATCATGGCCGTCTATGGCAGCCTCAAGGGGCACACGTTCTTCGACACGAACGGCAACGGCACGCAGGAATACGGTGAGGGCAACCTGTTCGGCGGGTTCCCGGTCGGCCTGTACAGCGCGGACGGCAGGACCCTGATCGCGACGACCTTGACCGACGCCAACGGCAACTACGATTTCGGCCAGCGCCCCGACGGCACCTACGCGATCCGCTTCGGCAGCGGCGGCGACTTCCGCGGCGACCAGGCCACGATGACCGCGGACGGCGCCAGCTGGATCACCAACGTCACCGTCGGCCGCGGCGCCACCAACACGGTTGACCAGGGCTTCCACGTCGGCGCCGGCGGCACGATCGGCGGCACGGTCGGGACCGACCGCGATGGCGACCGGCAGGTGACGGCAGGCGAGGGCCAGGGTGGCGTCATCGTCCGCGCCTTCGACGGCGTCGGGAACCTCGTCGGAAGCACGAGCACCGACGCCGACGGCCATTACGGCTTCTCGGGGCTCGCCGGCGCCTACACCGTGCAGGTGGTCAACCCGCTGGGTCAGACCGTTGTCGGAAGCGCCTACAAGGCGGTCGCGACCTCGGTCGCCTCGGGGTCCGACGGCAACAGCTTCGTCCTGGCGGCCGCGCCGACGCTCGCGCCGTCCGCTGGCAGCGGCAGCGTCGGCGGCCACACCTTCTTCGACACGGATGCCGACGGCAGCCAGCAAGCCGGCGAGTACAGCCTCGGCGCCGGCTTCCCGATCGACCTCTATAATGCGGCCGGAACGGTCCTCTACGGCAGCACCGCCACCGACGCGAACGGCAACTTCGTCTTCGCCAACCTCGCCGACGGAACCTACGCGCTGCGGTACCACACCAGTGGCGGCTTTCACGGAGACCAGGGCATCACCACCGCCGACGGGTTCAACTGGCAGGCGGTTGCCGTCGATCACGGCGCGCCGTCCCTCGTGAGCCAGGGATTCAACTTGGCCCCCGCGGGCAGCATCAACGGCATCGTCTACGCGGATGCCAACGGCAACGGACGGATCGACACCAGCGACGGCGGACAGACCGGCGCCGTCGTCACGCTGTACGACGCGAGCGGACACGCGATCCAGACCACGACGACGGGCCCGAACGGCGCCTGGGCCTTTCTCGGCTTGGGCGGCGGGCAATACACGGTCGCGTTCGATCCCGGTCTCGGGAACGCCCTCGTCGACGCGCCCGCGAGCGTCTCGCGGACGGTCGTGAACGGCACCGCCGTCAACTACGAGCACACCCTCGTCACCGGAGCTGCGAAGGTCGCGGCCAGCCTGTTGGGCACCGTGTTCGCCGACGCCAACGGCAACGGGCGCTTCGATGCCGGCGAGGCCGGCGTCGCCGGCGCGCACGTCGCGGTGATGGACGGCGGCGGCTACGTCGTCGCGACCCTGACCGCCGATCCGAACGGCCACTACACCCTGCCGGACCCCTATGCCGGGCAGAACTACCGCGTCGTCGTCAGCCCGCCCGCCGGCTTCGCCAGCGAGGACGCCCGCGGCGTCTCGGGCCTGGCGCTCGTCCCGGGCCAGGCCCTGGACCATGTCGACCTCGCCGTCGTCGCGGCCACCCCGCCGGCCACCGTGGTTCCGCCCACGGTCAGCAAGGTCATCAACGTCGTCGTGCGCGGCCAGTCCAACACCTACTACCCCACGGTCGAGGGGCAGATCGAGGTGATGCGCCAGGAGATCCAGAAGCTGCTCGGCTTCGACGGCATCAACCAGCGCGTGAACGTCGTCGCGACGAGCAACGATCCGAACAAAGCCGACACCGAGATCGGCGGCACCTCGCTGACGGCCGACTGGCTCCATCCCAACGGACCCGACTGGTCCTCGACCTATCTCGAGCGCGGCTATCTCAGCGCGATCAACCAGCTGCCGGCCACCGACCGCGGCGCGCCGACCGCGATCGTGATGCTCCACAACGAGTGGGACAGCAACTTCACCACCGGGCTTACGGCCGACCGCTGGATGAGCGCCATGCGCTACGAGGCCGGCCTCGCCCGCGCCGTCCTCGGGCTGAGCGCCAACGACGCGCCCTACCTGTTCGTCTCGCCGATCCCCTTCGCCGCCGGCGCGCCGCAGCAGCCCCTGCAGAATCAGGCGATCGCGGTCGGGCAGGCGGAGCTCAGCGCCGACGCGGCGTTCAACGCGAAGGTGGTCACGCTGCAGAGCAGCGACGTGACCATGGATCACGACGGCGCCAACGGCGGGTTCCACCTCAATACGCAGGACCAGCAGGCGCTCTACGGCCGCGCCGCTTTCGGCTTGGCCCAGCAGTTCGCGGCATCGGCGATGCCGGGCTCGCCGATCAGCCTGGCCAACGGCAACATCGACAATCTCGGGCCGCAGGTCACCCAGGTCTCGGCGGTGGCCGGGCACGCCAACCAGCTCCTCGTCACCCTGGCCTTCGATCAGGCCGCGAGCCTGCAGGGGCTCGACGGCGTGGCCGCCTCGGGCACCGGTTGGTCCGTTCGCGCAGGCTACGACGACGCGACCGCGGAGGCCAACGGCACCGCCGCCCAGATCGTCGACGCCAACCACCTGCTGCTGACCTTCGACACCGCGGTGCCGGCCGGCGAGCGGCTGTTCTACAGCTGGGGCAGCCTGCGCCTGCAGCAGAACAACGGCCCGGGCAACGGCAACGCGATCTACGACAACAACGGGATGCCGCTTTCCGTCGATCCGCACGGCCTACCGATCGGCTACGTCGCCGCCGGGGGCCCGGCGATCACCGGCACGGTCGCCAACCAGACCACCGCGCAGGCCGCGATGAGCCCGTTCGCGACGACGACCCTCGCCGACCCGAATCTCGGCGCGACCGACACCCTACGGATCACCGTGACGGGGGCCGGCGGCACGCTGTCCGGCGCCGGGCTCGTCGCCACCAACGACGGCGCCTACATCCTGTCCGGCTCGGCCGCGACCATCACCGCGGCCCTGCACGCGCTCACCTTCGCGCCCACGATCGGCCAGCCCGGCACGACGACCTTCACCCTGCAGGCGATCTCGAACGCCTACCCGACCGCCGCCATGGACAGCACCACCTCGGTGGTGATCAAGGCGCTCGGCATCACGACGGCGCTGGCACAGGACACCGGCACGTCGGCGATCGACGGCATCACGGCGAACGCCACGGTCAGCGGCGTCACCAATGCGGGCGCGACGGTGACGTTGGTCGACGAAGCCGGCCGCACGGTCGGCCGCGCGACCGCCAATGCGAACGGGCAATACACCATCGCCCCGGCCGGGCTCGCCGACGGCGTCCACACGTTGACGGCGACGGAAACCTATCTCGGCGTCGCGGCGGGCTCCGCACGTGTCGGCCTCGTCCTGGACCGTGCCGCGCCGGGCACGCCCGGGCTCGCGCTCGCCCACGACACCGGCGCGTCGGCGAGCGACCGGATCACCTCGGACGCATCGCTCACCGTGAAGGCGGCGGAGACCGGCGGCAAGCTGGGCTACGTCGTCGACGGCAGCGCGGTCGGGACCTACGACCCGAGCACGCTGAAGGACGGCGCCCATACGGTCTCGGTGACCCAGTCGGACGCCGCCGGAAACGTCTCCGCCGCCCGCACGGTCGGCTTCACCCTCGACCACACCGCGCCGGTTGCGCCGACGATCGCGCTCGCCCACGATACCGGCTTCTCCTCGACCGATCGGATCACCGCCGACGCGACCCTCAAGGTCACGCCGGCCGAGGCCGGCGGCAAGCTGAGCTACGTCGTCGACGGCAGCGCGGTCGCCGCCTACAACCCGAGCACGCTCAAGGACGGCGCCCACACCGTCTCCGTCGTGCAGACCGATGCCGCCGGCAACGCTTCCGTCGCCGGGTCCCTCGGCTTCGTGCTGGATCACGTCGCTCCGACCCTGAAGGCCGACACCGCCTCCGGCACCGGCTTCGCGGCGGCGCTCGCCGGCAAAGTGCTGGCCAACGACACCGGCGCAGCCGGGCTCCACCTGGTGGCGGTGCAGTTCGGCAACGGGCCGTCCCACGCCGTTTCGGCCTCGGGCACGGTCCAGGCCTACGACCCGAGCGGCACGCTCACCGTCTCGGCCGACGGCAGCTACAGCTACCAGCCGACGAAGGTCGGCCACGCGGTGTACATCGAGACGGTGGCGGATGCGGCCGGCAACACCGGCCAGACCACGCTGACGATGAACGTCGCCAAGGCGGCGATCCCGTCGTCGCTGAGCTTCGGCTTCGCGCTGACCGAGGCGCACTTCGACTTCCGCGACGGTCACGCCCTGATGACGACGCCGAACGGCATCGTCACCGACCTGACCGGCGTCGCCACCATCGCCTTCACCGACGGGACCGTGCGGGAGAAGGACGGGTCGCCCCTGGTCGACGACCTGTACTACGACGCGAACAACCTCGACGTCTGGCGCGCCCACATCGATCCGGACACGCATTACGCGCAGTACGGATGGCACGAGGGCCGCGACCCGAACGACTCCTTCTCGACCAACGCCTACCTGGCGGCCAATCCGAAGCTCGGTCCCGCCGGCGTGAACCCGCTGACGCACTACGACGTGCGCGGGTGGCTGGACGGTCGCAGCCCCGGCGCGGACTTCTCGGCCGAGGCCTACCTGGCCGCGAACCCGGACGTGGCCGCCGCGAAGATTGATCCGCTCAAGCACTACCTCGCGACCGGACAGGCGGAGGGCCGCGCCGCGTTCCCCGGGCTGACCATCGCCAACGGCACGGGCGACCATCTCTACGGCGACTTCGACGCGACCTACTATCTCGCCCACAACCTCGACGTGGCGGCCGCCGCACGGTCGCAGATCGGGTCAGCGGATTCGTTCGCCTTCACGCACTACCTCACCACCGGCGCGCATGAGGGCCGCGACCCGAACGCCTACTTCTCGACCGACGGCTACCTCGCCGCCAACCCCGACGTCGCCGCCTCCGGGACCAATCCGCTGCTGCACTACGAGCAGACCGGCTGGTTCGCGGGACGCGACCCGAGCACGGCCTTCCACACCGACGCCTACCTCGCCGCGAACTCGGACGTGGCGGCTCTCGGCATGGATCCGCTCCACCACTACCTGCAGTTCGGCATGGCGGAAGGGCGCCATCTCGCCTGAAGCGCGCCGCGCCGGTGCGCCGCCTCGACGGGACGCATCGGCGCTCTCCGGCCGGCGAAGAAACCGGCTCGGCGCGAAAGCGTGCACCGGGGCCAGGGTGCTCTCCGTCAGCCGCAATGTGCGAATCGGGGCAGGCTTGCGCGGCGACCCCGACGGCGGGTCAGGCGAACAGCCCGACGAGCGCGTAGCACCCCGCCGCGATCAGCGCGGCGGCGGGCATCGTCAGCACCCAGGCGATGACGATGTTGCCGGCCACGCCCCAGCGCACCGCCGAGGTGCGGCGGGCGGCACCGACGCCGACGATGGCTCCGGTGATGGTGTGGGTGGTCGAGACCGGCACGCCGAGCCAGGTCGCGGCAAACAGCGTGATCGCCCCGCCGGTCTCGGCGCAGAACCCCTGCATCGGGTTCAGGCGGGTGATGCGCGAGCCCATGGTATGGACGATGCGCCAGCCGCCGAGCAGCGTCCCGAGCGCCATCGCGCCCTGGCAGGCGAGCACGACCCAGAGCGGGATGTAGAACTCGGATCCGAGCAGCCCCTGCGAGTAGAGCAGCACCGCGATGATGCCCATGGTCTTCTGGGCGTCGTTGCCGCCGTGCCCGAGGGAGTAGAGCGAGGCGGAGAGGAACTGCATCACCCGGAATGTGCGGTCGACCGCGAACGGCGTCGCGCGCACGAAGCTCCAGGAGACGGCGAGCACCAGCAGCAGCGCCAGCAGGAAGCCGAGCAGCGGCGACAGCACGATCGCGGCGATGGTCTTGCCGAGGCCGGCCCACACGATCACCGGCGGCCCGGCCTTGGCGAGGCCCGCGCCGACGAGCCCGCCGACGAGGGCGTGCGAGGAGCTCGACGGGATGCCGAGCACCCAGGTGGCGACGTTCCAGGCGATCGCGCCGATCAGCGCGGCGAAGATCACCGGCGCGTCGACGATGCTGGCGTCGACGATGCCGGTCCCGAGCGTCTGCGCCACGTGGAGGCCGAAGAACAGGAAAGCGATGAAGTTGAAGAACGCCGCCCAGATCACGGCGTAGCGCGGCCGCAGCACCCGCGTCGAGACGATGGTGGCGATCGAGTTGGCCGCATCGTGCAGGCCGTTGAGGAAGTCGAAGACCAGCGCGACGGCGATCAGTCCGACGAGCCAGGGCAGCGCGAGCGCGGTGATCGTCATCCTCAGACGTTCTCGATGACGATGCCGCTGATCTCGTTGGCGACGTCCTCGAACCGGTCGACCACGCTCTCGAGGCTGCCGTAGATCTCGCGTCCGATCAGGTAGCGCATCGGGTCGGTGTGGCCGTGGGCCTGGTACAGCGCCTTGAGGCCCTGGTCGTGCAGCTCGTCGGAGCGGCCCTCGACGCGGGTGATCTCCTCGGTGAGGGCGGAGAGCCGCGTGGCGTGGGTGCCGATCGCGCTCAGCAGCGGGACGGCCTCGGCGGTGAGGCGGGCCGCCTGCACCACCGTGTCGCCCATCTCGCGCATCAGCGGCTCGAAGGTGCGGATCTCGTAGAGCTCGATGGTCTTCACGGTCTTCTGCATCTGGTCGATGGCGTCGTCCATCGACTGGATCAGGTCCTTGATGTCGCCGCGGTCGAACGGGGTGATGAAGCTGCGGCGCACCGCGAGCAGCACCTCGCCGGTGATCGCGTCGGCCTCCGCCTCGCGCGCCACGATCGTGCGGCCGAACTCCGGCACGGCATCGCCGCCCTGGAGCAGGCCGTGAAGGGCGTCGGCTCCGGCGACCAACGTCTCGGCGTGGCGCGCGAACAGATCGAAGAACCGATCCTCGCGCGGCATCAGCGCCCGGAACCATCCCAGCATCGCGGCGATACCCCTCGGCGCCCGACCGTCGACGCGCCGCTTCCGGTCCCTCGTGGCACGCTTTGCGGCTCGGCGCGAGGGCGGGCGCGTGAAAGGCTCGACCGATCATGCCGAAGCGTATCGGACGGCGCTACACCACCTTCCTCGTCGCGGTGACCGCGGACGCGGCCACAAGCACGGTGCCGGCTTCGGTCTACGCGGTGATGGCGCGACGCCCGGACGAGGCGTTGGAGATCGTGCGCGCGCAGGCCGACGGGAGCGACGAGGTCGTCGTGGTCGGGTCGCTGTCGAGCCGCATGGCGAAGGCGATCCGGCTGTCGGCGGGCGAGATGCGCGCGATCTGAACGGCGAGCCCGCGCATCGCCGCGACGGCGCCCGGCCGGGATCGTCGGATCCCGGGGACGGCATCGGATCGGGCCCGCACGGCGGTCGCCGCGGCAGCCCGATCCGGTTCGGCCCATCCATGCGCCCTCGGCGCCGACCTCGGACGCGAGGGCGGTCGAGGTTCAGCGGATCACTCCGCCGCCTGCTGCAGCCGCAGGCGCTGGTTCTGGCCGATGGTCCGGGAGATCACCGAGCGGCGGGCGCTGTAGCTCGCCGAGACCAGGGGGTAGTCGATCGGGAGGCCCCACTTGGTGCGGTAGGCCTCCGGCGACAGGCCGCGCAGCGTCAGGTGCCGGCGCAACGCCTTGTAGGGCTTGCCGTCCTCGAAGCTGATGATCGAATCCTGGCGGATCGAGGCGCGGATCTGGGCGTCGGTCGGCCGGGCGAGCACCGGCTTCGGCGGCGTCTGCAGGCCGGTGATCGAGCCGTGGACCGTCCGGATGAGGTCCGGCAAGCCGGCGGCCGGCACCGAGTTTCGGGCGACGTAGGCGGCGAGGATCTTCGCGGCGAGATCGATGGGGTCTGAGGTGGTCTGCACGGTCGTGTCCTTCCGAATTCAATCTGGTGGGTGCGCCGGGGCGCGAAGTCGTCGAAACCAGGATGCTTCAGCGGTCGATCGCTCTAGAGGGACGCGGCGGGAGGAGCCGCTGCCGAACGATTATGCGCCTGCGCGCTCAAAACACAACTTATGCGCGATCCATTCAGTGCGTTAAATCTACTTAGAATTGATTAACGCGCTCAATCGGGTTGCAAATGCACGCACGCAGCGCGCTCTGGTCGGCCATTTCGCTCACGGCGACAATCCCTTAGGTGAATCTTAAATCGTCCGCCGCTCGCGCGAATCGCTATACACTTTCTAGTTGTATGCCTCGCGTTGCCGCCCGGTCCGACGCCCTCGACGAGGCACCGGGCCTTTACCGGTCCGGCGACCTCGCCGAGAACGGGCGGCGGAGGATCGCATCATGGAAGTCCTGGTCGTCGGTGCGGGCGTGGTCGGCCTCGCGACAGCGCGCGCCCTGGCGCTGCGGGGGCACGAGGTCGTCGTCGCGGAGGCGGCGGAGGCGGTCGGCACCGGCGTGTCCGCGCGCAACTCCGAGGTGATCCACGGCGGGATGTACTATCCGGCGGGCTCCCTGCGGGCGAAGCACTGCGTTGACGGCGCGCGCCGGCTTTACGCGCTCTGCGAAAGCCACGGCATCGCCCACCGCGCCTGCGGCAAGCTCATCGTCGCCACGACGGAGGCCGAGGCGGAGACGATCGCCGCGATCCGGGATCGCGGCGTCGCCAACGGCGTCGAAGGACTCGATCTGCTCGACGCCGCCCAAGCCCGACGCCTGGAGCCGAACCTCGCCTGCACCGCAGCGCTTCTGTCGCCGCGGACGGGAATCGTCGACAGCCACGGCCTGATGCTGGCGCTACAGGGCGATCTCGAGGATCGCGGCGGCGCGATCGCCCTGCACACCCCCGTCACCGGCCTGGCGCGCCGCGACGGACGCTGGGTCGCGGCATTCGGCGGTGCGAGCCCCGGCGACTATCCGTGCGACGCGGTGGTCAACGCGGCGAGCCTCGACGCACAGGCCCTGGCCGCGCAGACCGAGGGCTACCCGGCCGAGCGGGTGCCGCGCCGCGTGCTGGCGCGCGGCAACTACTTCGGCTTCACGGGAAAGCCCGCGTTTTCCCGGCTGATCTATCCGGCACCGGTCGAGGGCGGCCTCGGCACCCATCTCACCCTCGATCTCGCCGGGCGGATGCGCTTCGGCCCCGACGTCGAGTGGATCGAGGCGGTCGACTACAGGGTCGATCCGGCGCGCGGCGACGCCTTCTACGCGGCGATCCGGCGCTACTGGCCCGGCCTGCCCGACGGCGCGCTGGTCCCCGATTACGCCGGCATCCGCCCGAAGCTCACCGGCCCGGGCGAGCCGGCCGCCGACTTCGTGATCGACGGGCCGGCCGAGCACGGCCTGCCGGGCCTCGTTCTCCTGTTCGGAATCGAGAGCCCGGGCCTGACCGCCAGCCTGTCCCTGGCCGAGGCGGTAGCCGACCGCCTCGGCGCGTGACGGCGCGCTCTCAGGACAGGATCCGCAGCGCCAGCGGCACGAAGATCGCGGTGAGGAAGGCGTTCAACCCCATGGCGATGCCGGCGAAGGTGCCGGCGACCTCGCTCACCTGGAACGCCCGCGCGGTGCCGACGCCGTGGGCGGCGAGCCCGACCGCGAAACCACGGGCGCGCATGTCGCGGATGCCCAAGGCCTGCATCAGCGGCGTCACCAGGATCGCCCCGGTGATGCCGGTCAGCATCACCAGCACCGCCGTCAGCGTCGGGTCGCCGCCGAGCGCTTCCGAGATGCCCATCGCCACCCCCGACGTGACCGATTTCGGGCTGAGCGAGACGATGACGGGCTCCGGGATGCCGAGGAGGCGCGCCAGCACGATCGCGCTGCCGAGCGCCACCGTGCAGCCGGCGACGAGGGCGGCGAGCATGGGCAGGAGCGCCCGCATCACCGTGGCGCGGTGCTCGTAGAGCGGCATCGCCAGCACCACCGTCGCCGGCCCGAGCAGGAAGTGGACGAACTGCGCGCCGTCGAAGTAGGTGGCGTAGGGCGTGCCGGTCAGGGTCAGCACCGTGCCGGTGATCGCGATGGCGATGAGCACCGGGTTCGCCACCGGGTGGCGCCCGCTCGCGGCCGAGATCCGGTCCGCCACGAGGTAGGCGGCCAGCGTCACCGTCAGCCACAGCAGCGGCGTGCGCGCGAGGTAGACCCAGACCGCGAACTCGCCGCTCACCGGTCGCCCCCGATCCGCGCCGTCAGCCGCGCGACCCAGAGGAACACCAGAACCGTGGCGACGAGCGCCGCCGCGGTCGAGACCACGACCACGATCGCGAGGCGAAGCCCCTGCGCCTGCACCACGTCGAGGCGCCCGACGATTCCGGCGCCGGCCGGAACGAACATCAGCGACAGGTTCGCGAGCAGCCCGCGGGCCGTGTTCTCCAACGTCCCGTCGGTCAGCGGCTTCGGCAAGACCCGCGCCAAGTGCAGCGCGCGCCGGTCGCGCAGCACCAGGAAGCCCAGCATCAGGGCCATGCCGAGGACCGGGCCGGGGAGGGGCAGCCCGGCGCTGCGGGCAAGCACCTCGCCGAGGAGCTGCGCCAGCAGGATCAGGGTCAGGCTCGCGATCATCGATCGCCGCCGCTCAGGCCGGATCGGCGGCGATGCCGGGGATGCCCTCGCCGCGCGCCCGCGAGATCCCGGCCTCGTCGAAGCCGAGGAGCTTGCCGAGCCGCCAGACCAGCGCCTCCTCGAACTCGTCGACGTGGCCGTCGGCGGCGGCGACCGACCACGCCATCGCCAGTATGCGCCCGCGCTCGCCGGCATCGGCCTCGTGCGGCAGCATCTCGACGAGGCTCGCCACGTCGCGGGTCTCGGAATCGAAGGCGGCGGCCCGGGCGATCAGGGCGTCGGCGGCCTCGGCGCTCTCGGCGTAGCGCCCGCGCACCAGACGCGCGAGGCGGTCCGATTCCGCCGGCGCGAGGATGCCGTCGGCCCGGGCCACGTGGACGAGGAGCGCGGTGGCGGCCAGGTGGGTGTCGTCGCCCGGCGTCTCGTGCGCGGCGACCCCGAGGGCCTCGGCGGCATAGGCCCGCAGGCGTGCGATCAGCGACATGGCGATGTTCCCGCGACCGGCGCGCCCGGTGCGGTGGGACCCTTCCCGCCGCATCCGCCCCCGTCAAGGACGCGAAGCCCAGCCCCGACGCTTCCCCGCGCCGCCGTGTCCCGCCTGCATCGCAGCCGGCCCCGCGAACGGTGCCGCCTTGCCAACGGCAGACCGGACGGCTATGCACCGTGGCCTCGGCGATCGCACCCTGCGACCGCGGACGGATGCCGCTTTAGCTCAGCTGGTAGAGCACCTCATTCGTAATGAGGGGGTCGGGGGTTCGAATCCCTCAAGCGGCACCATTTTGGTTGCGGTCCCGCAACGGTCCTGAACACTTCAGCTCGAATCGATGTCTGCCGCTCGCGCAGCGGTGACCCTGTGCGCCCGATCGGCTCGACGTCGTTGGAGCGATCGCCTGGACCATGCGATCCCGCGGGGTGGCGTCACGCTGTCGCCTGGAGCCGATGCGGCGCTCGCGGCCCGCCCCCAGCGCAAGCTTGCAATCTTGCCGAACGAGGACGCCGACGCTGGCGATCTGCTGTAGTTGCGGCAAGATTTTTAATCCCGGCCGGTGCGTGCGCGGCGGCACGTCGAAAATGTAAGCGGCTCACCATCTCAGTCTCAAGCAGAGAGAAACGGACCCGGATCAGGGTTTGTCCTGCAGAGGAGCCGAGACGCCATCATGAAGACCCGTATCGCCGCCATCGCCGCCGCTGCTATTCTTGGCGTCGCCACGATCTCGTCGGCAATGGCCTACGACCGTCCGGCGCGTTACACCGGTTTCGCGCCCTACGACGTCGAGACGACGGGTTCGTTCGACGGCTTCGATCAGCGGTTCGACCGCAATCCGGCTACCTGCCGGATGAGTTCCGCCGCCGAGGGCAATGCCAACCAGCAGAACTTCCCGGTGAAGCAGTACGGCCAGACCGCCGGCGGCAATCGCTGCTGATCGGCTGGCGGGCTTGGAGGTCGTCGCCGACGTCGTCCGTCGGGTCATTCCCCGCGACGTGATCGCGACGGTCGTAACGCGCGGGTCGTCGTCGGTGAAAGGCGGCGCGCCCGAGCAGAGGGCCGAGATCCAGCGGCGGGGTGCGAGCCCTGCCGCTTTCTCATGCGTCCGAGGCGGATCGACCGGCTGAGGCTTGATCGCGGCTTTTCAACCGGGCGTTGGGGCGACATGGTCCGCGCCCGAGGTCCGAAACCCGCGCGAGCTGTCATGACCCTCTCCGATGCCGTCGCTCCGTTCCGCAGCCTCCTCGGCGAGGGTGGGGTGCTGACCGGCTCCGACACCGGGCGCTACACCCGGGACCAGCGCGACCTGATGCAGGGCGAGACGGCGGCCGTGCTGCGGCCGCGGTCGGTCGCCGAGGTGCAGGCGCTCGTGCGCCTCGCGAAGGCCGAGGGCTTCGGGCTCGTGCCGCAGGGCGGCAACACCGGCTACGTCGGCGGGGCGACGCCGCAAACCGGACGACGGCAGCTGGTCGTCAGCCTGGAGCGGATGACGCGGATCCGATCGGTCGATCCCCTCGATTTCTCGCTCGCCTGCGATGCCGGGGCGATCCTCGCCGACGCTCAGGCGGCCGCGGCCGCGCACGACCTCCTCCTGCCGCTGAGCCTCGGCGCGGAGGGAAGCTGCCGCCTCGGCGGCAACCTCGGCACCAATGCCGGCGGCCTGCAGGTGCTGCGCTACGGCATGACCCGCGACCTGGTCCTCGGGCTGGAGGCGGTCCTGCCGGACGGGTCGCTGCTCTCCGACATGAAGCGGCTGCGCAAGAACAACATCGGCTACGACCTGAAGCAGCTCTTCGTCGGCGCCGAGGGCACGCTCGGCATCGTCACCGGGGTGGTGCTGAAGCTGTGGCCGGCGCAGAGCTTCCGCGCGACCGCGTGGCTGCAGCTCGCCGCCGGCGCGCCGATCCCGGAGATCGCCGCGTTCCTGCGCCGCGAGACCTCGGACCTGGTCTCGACCTTCGAGCTGATCTCGGCCTCGTCGCTCGCTCTAGTCGCCGAGATGCGCGGCGCCGCGACCGGCTTCGCCACCGGAGCCGGCGGGGCGGTGCTGCTCGAGCTCTCGTCCTCGTCGCGTCACATCCCGCTCGACGACGTGCTGATGGCGGCCCTCGAAGCCCTGATGGAACGGGCATGGATCACCGATGCGGTGCTGGCCAGTTCCGAGGCGCAGCGCCGGGCGATGTGGACCGTGCGCGAGACCATCCCCGAGGGCGAGAAGCAGGCCGGCGGCTCGGTCAAGCTCGACATCGCGGTGCCGGTCTCGCAGCTCGGCGCGTTCCTGGCCCGCGGCGGTGCCCTGGTGGCGGAGCGGATGCCGGGCGTGCGCCTGTCCTTCTACGGCCATGTCGGAGACGGCAACGTCCACTACAACCTGATGGTGCCGGCGGGCGAGGACCGCCTCGCCTTCACCCGCCGGGTCGAGGCGGGCATCGCGCACGACCTCTACGCGGTGGCGATCGATCTCGGCGGCAGCTTCAGCGCCGAGTACGGCATCGGCCGGTTCAAGCGCGACCTGCTCCGCCGCTACGCCGACCCGACCCGGCTCGCCCTGATCGAGACCGTCAAGGCCGCCATCGACCCGGACGGGCTGATGAACGCCGGCGCCATGGCCGGACGCGACTAGCGACGCTCGCCGCCGGCTCCGTTCGGTCCGCCGCTTCGCCAGAAATCCGAGCTTGGCGTCCCGCCGAAATACATGCATATGCCTGTTTCGGGCGCGGGCGCTCCGAATCGGTCGAGGGTGTGATGATGGTCGCCAGTCCGTCCCCTGTGCTGTCCGGCGCGCTCGCCCGGGCGCTGGCGCGCCGCGGAGTGCATTATGGCTGGGTCGCGGCCGCGGTCACCTTCCTCACCATGCTGGTCACGGCCGGCGCGGTCGGGGCGCCCGGCGTGCTGATCCTGCCGCTGCAGACCGAATTCGGCTGGGACACCGCCTCGATCTCCTCGGCACTGGCGATCCGCCTCGTGCTGTTCGGTTTGATGGGCCCCTTCGCCGCCGCCCTGATGAACCGCTACGGCCCGCGCCGGATCGTGCTGGCGGCATTGGCGCTGATCGCCTCGGGGTTGCTGGCCTCGCTCGCGATGACGCAGCTCTGGCAGCTGATCCTGCTCTGGGGCGTCGTGGTCGGCGTGGGCACCGGGCTGACCGCGCTGGTGCTCGGAGCGACGGTGGCGACGCGCTGGTTCTCGCATCGGCGCGGCCTCGTCGTCGGGCTGCTCACCGCGAGCTCGGCCACCGGCCAGCTGATCGTGCTGCCGATCCTCGCCGCGCTGACCGAGGCGCTCGGCTGGCGCGCCGCCCTGCTCACGGTCTGCAGCCTGCTCGGGCTGGCGGCCCTCTTCGTGTTCCTGTTGCTGCGCGACCGGCCGGAGGATGTCGGCCTGCTGCCCTACGGCGAGACGGCGGCGAATGCCGCCCCGCCGCGCGGGCCCGCCGTCGGCGCCATCGCGGCGCTTCGCGAGGCCGCGCGGACGCGGGTGTTCTGGGTGCTGTTCCTCACCTTCTTCATCTGCGGCGCGAGCACCAACGGACTGATCCAGACCCACTTCATCCCGCTCTGCGCCGATTACGGCCTGCGCCCGGTCCAGGCGGCGAGCGTGCTCGCCGGCATGGGCGTGTTCGACTTCGTCGGCACGGTCGCCTCGGGCTGGCTGTCGGACCGCTACGACAACCGCTGGCTCCTGTTCTGGTACTACGGCCTGCGCGGGCTCTCGCTCCTGTGCCTGCCGTTTTCCGATTTCTCCTTCGCCGGGCTGTCGCTGTTCGCGGTGTTCTACGGCCTCGACTGGATCGCCACCGTGCCGCCGACGGTGAAGCTGGCGGCGCAACGCTTCGGGCGCGAGCGCGCCAACGTGGTCTTCGGCTGGGTCTTCGCCGGGCATCAGCTCGGCGCGGCGACGGCGGCCTTCGGCGCCGGCCTCTCACGGACCGAGCTGCAGAGCTACCTGCCGGCCTTCTTCGCCGCAGGCGCGCTGTGCCTAGTCGCCTCGGCGCTGATCCTCACGCTGAGCCCGCCGCGGCGGGAGGCGGTGCCGGGTGCGGTGCCGGCCGCCGGTTGAAACCGCGTGCCGGCGTCCGACCCATCGCGATCGGGCATCGAGCCCGATCGCGGGCGCCGTTTACGACCATGGCGCAGGTGACGGCTACACCGTCCGGTCGACGACCCGTCCCTGACCGGCCGGCGCCGGGGGCGAAACGGCAACCGCCGTCTCCGCGACCAGCGCGGCGACCGCCTTCTGCGCGTCGATCTGCTGACGCGCGACGGCGGTGCCGATCGACTGAGACAGGGCACCAGTCTGGATCTGGACGGCTCGGGCGACGGGGCTGGTCATCGCGCATCATGACCCGGCGTCGGTGAAGGGCCGGTTATGCCGACGCTTCAAAAGTCTGTCCCGGCCGGAAAGAGATCGGTTCGGTCGACGGTCCGCCTGCGGTCCGAAGTCGACCGCCCGTCGCCGATGGCCCCCCGCACGCCGGCGAAGCCCCGTGCCTTGGTGGGCGCGGTGGTGCTCGACGCGCCCCTAGGTTTTCGGCGGGTCCAGCATGACCCAGAGGCGGGTGATCCGCCCATCGACGACGTTCGCGACGTCCGCGCCGGTGACGACGACCGGCCCGTTCCGAGGGCCGCCTTTCCAGCGCAGGACGCCGAGCCCGTGATGCCCGACCGCGACGCCATCGGGCGCGAAGCGGAAGTCCGGCCCGAACTGCTCGAGAAGCTTGCCGGCGATCTCGGAGATCGCCGCACGGCCCACGACGACGGTCGTCGGCTCGTACATGACCGGGTCGGCGACGAAGAGCTCATCGAGGGCGCGCTCGCGCTTCGCGCCGTCGCGTTCGTTGAAGATGCGTTCGAGATCCGCGCGCAGCAGGCGGTCGTAGTCCGGCGCGTCCGGCGTCTTGGTCTCGTCCCGCACGGCTCATCCTCCGGCGGTGGCGATCTGCGCGAGGAGGGTATCGGCCCAGACGCCAGATGAGAAGCCATGGATAGGCAAAGATTCTGGTGTCACGGCTTCATGGCGGCCGACGGTCCTGGTCTCGATCCTCGCGCGATCACCCGATCACGAGGCGGGTGCGCGGCCCGAGGCGGCGCAGGAGCCGGAGCAGGTCGGCGCGCTTGAGCGCGACGCAGCCCTCCGTCGGCGTGTAGCCCGGCCGGGCGATGTGCAGGAAGATCGCCGAGCCGCGGCCGGGGCGGATCGGGCCGCGGTTGTGGTCGAGGTCGATCACCACGTCGTAGAGACCGTCGTCGCGCCACATCCGTTCCGCGCTCACGCCCGGCGCGGGCAGGGCGATCGGCCGGTTGTAGCGGCGGTCGCGGACGTCGTCGCACCAGCCGTCGCCCGGCGCCGTCCGGCGTAAGGGGAGGGCGGTGGCAGGGCGAGGAAGATGGTCGGGCCGATAGCTGCCGCCGCGCAGGCGGACGCGACCGCGCGGCGATCCGCCGTCGCCCTCGCGCTTCACCTGCACGATGCCGCCGCTTCCCAGGGCGCAGGGGATGACCGCGTCGCCGGCCTGAAGCAGGCCCTTGCGCCGGTCGCCGACGCGCGGGTGCACGCGAAGCGTCGCCAGGGTGGTCGTCTTGCCGGGTCGGGAGCCGGTTCGGGGAGGGCGAGGTCGTTGAATCATGATGCTGCGCGAGAGTGATTCCAGGCTCGGCGTTCGGGGCCCCGATCGGCTCCGCCCGCCCGTGCCGGCCCCGTCCTGCGAGGCCCATACGGGCAGGATGTCACCGTAATGGTCGAATAATTGTGCACAAGGCAATTCCCCGCCGCGAAAAGCGCGTTATTCTAAGGCGACTACCCGGGTCGAAGAACCCTCGGGTTTTTGGGAGCGAGATCGCCCGCGCGCCGGAGTTCCGGGGCACGACTCGTTCCGGTCGTACCCTGTCGAAGAGTTCCTCGGACGATGTCCAACGCCTACCGCCTTCTCATCTGCGACGACGACGCGATCCTGCGCGAGACCCTGACCGAGCAGCTCGACCTCTGCGAGGAGTTCACGGTGGTCGCCGAGGTCGATGCGGGCCGGGCCATCGCCCGCGTCGCCGCCGACCGGATCGATCTCGCGGTGATGGATGTCGGGCTGCCCGACATGGATGGGCGCGAGGCCGTCCGCCTGATGCGGAAGAACGGCTTCAAGGGGCCGGTCATCATGCTGACGGCGCAGGATTCCGAGGCCGACACCGTCGAGGGCCTCGAGGCGGGCGCCAACGACTACGTCACCAAGCCGTTCAAGTTCGCGATCCTGCTCGCCCGCATCCGCGCGCACCTGCGCAGCCACGAGGCGTCCGAGGACGCGGTCTTCCAGATCGGCCCCTACACCTTCAAGCCGGGCGCGAAGCTCCTGGTCGGCGAGCGCGGCTCCAAGCTGAAGCTGACCGAGAAGGAGACCGCAATCCTGCGCTTCCTCTATCGCGCCGGGCGCGAGGTGGTCGGCCGCGACACGCTGCTCGCCGAGGTCTGGGGCTACAACGCGCAGGTCACGACGCACACGCTCGAGACCCACATCTACCGGCTCCGGCAGAAGATCGAGCCGAATCCGGGGCTCGCCGCGATTCTCGTCACCGAGGGCGGCGGCTACAAGCTGCTGCCGTGATGCCGGCATGAGGGCCGCCCCGGTCGCCCTTCGGCGCGAGACCCTTGCGAGCCCGATCGGAACGCTCGTCCTCCTCACCGACGCGGACGGGCGGCTGCGGGTCGCCGACTTCGACGATTATCGCGACCGCATGGAAACGCTGCTCGAACGCGGCTACGGTCGCGGCGGCTGGTCGATCGCCGACAGCCCGCATCCGAGCGGGGCGTTGCGCGCGCTCGCGGACTACTTCGACGGCGACCTCACCGCCATCGACGCGATAGAGACGGCCACCGGCGGGACCGTGCTGCAGCGGGCGGTCTGGGCCGCGTTGCGCGCCGTGCCGCCCGGGACGACCGAGAGCTACGGCGCGCTCGCGGCGCGAATCGGGCATCCGCGCGCGGTGCGCCCGGTCGGCGCCGCCAACGGTGCGAACCCGATCTGCGTGGTGGTACCGTGCCACCGCGTCGTCGGCGCGAACGGCACGCTCACCGGTTACGGCGGCGGCCTGGAACGCAAGCGCTGGCTCCTCGACCACGAGGCCCGCCATGTCGGGCGCGGCGGCGTGGAGCGTCACGCCGACCTGCTCGGGGCGGCGCTGCTGCGCTGAGCCCGTTCCCCGTTCCCCGTTCCCGACGCTTCCGCTAAGGATCGCCGATCGGATGGGGAAGGACCGGCGCGGGTTGGGCATCGAAGACGACATCGCGATCCTCGCCGCCGCGCCGGTGTTCGAAGCCTTCGGGCGCGACGCCCTGCGCCTGCTCACCTTCGCCGCCGAGCGCCGGTCGCTGGATCCCGGCGAGCGGCTGTTCGCCCGCGGCGATCCTGCCGACGGCGGCTTCATCGTCCTGTCGGGCACGATCGCCCTCGAGCCGCGCGTGCCCGGCGGCGAGACGATCCAGGCCGGGCGCTCTGCGCTGATCGGGCGGCTCGCCCTGTTCGTCCGCGGCGAGCGGCCGAGCGAGGCCACCGCGCGCGACGCGGCGGAGGTCATGCGCATCACCCCGACGCTGATGCGTAGGGTGCTGGAGGAGTTCCCCGACGCCGCGGCCGCGATCCACGACGCGTTGGCCGAGGACCTGACCGGATTGAACCGGGGCTTCGACCGGGTCCGCGCCATGCTCGACGCGGGTTGAGCGACCGGGCCACTGTGGCCGGCGGTCACGATCGTGGCAGGACGGCGCGCGCAGCCTCCGTCACCGCATCGGCGCGGAAGTGGTGCAGCATGTGCCCGATGCCCGGCAGCCGCTCGTAACGGGCGCCGGGGATCACGCGGGCGGCCAGAGCGCCGTGGATCATCGGGTTGACCACGATGTCGGCATCGCCCGCCAGGATCCGCACCGGCACACGGCAGGTCGCGTAGGCCGTCGCGCTCCGGCTCAGCGCCACCCAGAGCGACAGCGCATCCTCCGCCTCGGCGACGATCTGGCCGGACCGCCCGGCGAACCCGAACGGGAACGCCTCGGCGAAGGCCTTCGGCATCGTCTGCGGCAGGAACATCGCGTTCCACAGCATCGGCAGCAGCGTCGGGTCGGCGGACGCCCCGAGAGCCCGCGACAGCACCGGGCCGGACACGGGGGCGGCGCGCGGGCCGAACAGCACCTGCTCGAGGCGAAGCTCCGGAAAGCAGACCGGGGCGAGCGCCACGATGCCGGCGACGTCGTCGGGGTAGAGCAGCCCGTAGGCCAGCGCGACGGCGCCCCCGTAGGAATGCCCGACGATCACCGGGCGATGCAGCCCGAGCGATCGCACGGCCGTCTGGATCAGCTCGGCTTGGCGCCAGGGCGAGGCGTCGGTTCCGCGGGCGCGGGTGCTAAGTCCGTGCCCCGGCCGGTCGACGGCGACCACCCGGAAGTGCCGGGCGAGCGCCGGCACCGGACCGAGCCACATGTCCTCCAGCGTCATCAGCGTGCCGTGGATGGCGACGAGGTCCGGCCCGGCACCGGTCTCGGCATAGGCGATCGACCGCCCGTCCGGCAGGTCGACCATCTTGCGCGGGACGATGCGCTGGGTCTCGGGGGGAGGGCCGGGCAGGCCGGGCGTGTCGAGCAGCAGGGCGGCCATCCTAGAGCGAGCGCCTGCGCCCGCGGAACGGATTGCCCGCCTTGCTGCCGATGCCCGTCAGCGCCAGCGCGGCGAGGCCGAGCCCGATCAGCCCCGCCGTCGCGGCGACCGGATGCAGGGTCGCCCGGGTGTAGGCGCTGGTGCGCATCACGTAGCCCGGCTGGGTGCCGCGGACCGCGCCCGCATGCTTCGGCGCATGCAATGCGCCGGCCGGGTCGCGCGGTGCCTCGCCGCGCCTCTGCATCGCGATGATCGCCGGCGCCAGCAGATCGTAGGCACCCGGCGCGAATTCCTTGCCGGCCACCATCAGCTTGCCGCCCCCGCCGACGATGATGTCGCGCTGCGGATGCACGGCGGCGTGCAGGATGGCGTTCGCGACCTCCTCGGGCGGGTAGATCGGCGGCGGCAGCATCGGCTCCCGGTCCATGTAGTTGCGCGCCCGCTGCGGCAGCGGCGTGTCGATCGAGGTCGGCTTGACCAGCGTCACCGAGACCGGCGCCTCCTCGGCCAGCAGCTCCATGCGCAGGGCGTCGGTGAACCCCTTCACGGCGTGCTTGCTCGCTACGTACATGCCCTGGAACGGGAAGGCGAGGTCGGAGGCGACGCTGCCGAGATTGATCAGCGCACCGCCGCGGCGGCGCAGGTGCTCGACGGCGACGAGCGACCCGAACACGGTGCCCCAGAGGTTGGTCTGGATCAGGCGGAGATTGTCCGCGTCGGACACCTCGCGCAGCGGCCCGTAGATGGTGAGGCCGGCGACGTTCACCCAGGTGTCGAAGCCGCCGAACGCGGCCACCGCGCGATCGGCCACGGCCTGGACCTCGGCCCGGTTCCCGACATCGCAGGCGACGGCGATCGCCCGGCCGCCGGACGCCTCGATCTCCGACCGCACGGTCTCGAGAACGTCGGCGCTGCGGGCCGCCAGCACCACGCGTGCGCCCCCGGCCGCGGCCCGGCGGGCGGTCGCGAGCCCGATGCCGCTCGACGCGCCGGTGACGACGACGACCTGATCGCGCAATGCCTTGTGTCTCATGCCGTCCCATCGCTCCACGCACCGGTCGGCACGGAGCCGCGGTCTTCGGGAGCTACCCGCGAAACCGTGAGATGTTGCCGAACGAGGCGCGATCCAGGCGCGTCCGTTGCACGCAGGCGTTCGAGTGCCCGAGCCGGCCGGCTCGGGTTCGAGCGGCTGCGGAAGCCATGCGCCGGCGAGGCGATGTCGCGGGTGCTGCGCACGGTGATCCGTATGCGGGACGGCGGCCGGACGCCGTCCCGGGCCCCGGGACCGTCAGGTGACAGGGCGGTCGGCCGCTTGTAAGCACGGGCGCTCACGAAAACCCTGTCCGGAAGACCCATGTCCCACGCCGCCCTCGCCCAGACCATCGAAGCCGCCTGGGAGGACCGCGCCGGCATCGACACGAGCACGCGCGGCGCCGTTCGCGAGGCGGTCGAGGCGGCCCTCGCCCTGCTCGATTCCGGCGAGGCGCGCGTCGCCGAGAAGAGCGGCGACCAGGATTGGGTCGTCAACCAGTGGCTGAAGAAGGCGGTGCTGCTGTCCTTCCGCCTCAACGACATGGCGCCGATCTCCGGCGGCCCCGGCGAGGCGCCGTGGTGGGACAAGGTGCCCTCGAAGTTCGAAGGCTGGAGCGAGGCCGAGTTCCGCGCCGCGGGCTTCCGCGCCGTTCCCGGCTGCTTTGTCCGCCGCGGCTCGTTCATCGCGCCCGGCGCCGTGCTGATGCCGTCGTTCATCAATCTCGGGGCGCGGGTCGGCAAGGGCACCATGGTCGACACCTGGGTGACGATCGGCTCCTGCGCCCAGGTCGGCGACAACTGCCACATCTCGGGCGGCGCCGGCATCGCCGGCGTGCTCGAGCCGCTGCAGGCCAACCCGGTGATCATCGAGGACAACTGCTTCATCGGCGCCCGCGCCGAGGTGGCCGAGGGCGTGATCGTCGGCGAGGGCAGCGTGCTGTCGATGGGCGTCTACATCGGCGCCTCGACCCGCATCGTCGACCGCACCACCGGCGAGGTCTTCTACGGCCGCGTGCCGCCCTATTCGGTGGTCGTCTCCGGCACGATGCCGGGCAAGGCGCTGCCGGACGGCTCGCCCGGACCGGGCCTGTACTGCGCCGTCATCGTCAAGCGCGTCGACGCCGGCACCCGCGCCAAGACCGCGATCAACGAGCTGCTGCGCACCTGATCCGAGCCGGGCCCGATCCGATGCGCGAGACCGCGACCCTCGACCTCACGGTGGCCGGCCGCTCGGTGCCGACGCCGTGCGATCGGATCGGGGCCGGCCCCGACGTGCTGCTGCTGCCGGCGCTCTCGACGATCGCGTCGCGAGCCGAGATGCGCGGCCTCGCCGACCAGCTCGCCTGGGACCATCGCTGCCTGATCCCGGACTGGCCCGGCTTCGGTGCGCATCCGCGGGCGCGGCTGCCGCTGAATCCGGCGACGTTCCACGCCTATCTCGACGCGCTGCTCGCGGCTGCACCCGGCCCCTACACACTCGGCGTCGCCGCCGGCCACGCGGCGGGCTACCTGGTGGCCGCCGCCCGCCGGCATCCGAAGGCGTTCGCCCGGCTCGTCCTGGTGGCGCCGACCTGGCGCGGCCCGCTTCCGACCGTGATGGGACCGGAGCGCCGGGGCCTGTTCACCGCGATCCGCCGCGCGGTCGAGATGCCGGGGCTGGGCGACGCCCTCTATGCCCTCAACATCCGGCCCAAGGTGATCGGCCGGATGATGCGCGCTCACGTCTACGGCGACGCGGCGCACGTCACCGACGCGCTGATCGCGGAGAAGACCGCGATCACCCGCCAGCGCGGCGCGCGCTTCGGCACGGCGGCCTTCGTCACCGGCGGGCTCGATCCGGTGCCGACGCGCGAGGCCTTCCTCGCCCTGTTCGGCGACGGCCTGCCGCCGATCCGGGTGCTGCGTTCGAGCCGCGCCCCGCGCCGGTCCGGCGCCGATATGGACGCGCTCGTCGCGTCGGGCCGCGTCGAGGGCCGACCGGTGCCGGGCGCCCTCAGCCCGCACGAGGAATATCCGGCCGAGACCGCCGAGGCGATCCGCGCGGCCTGACGCGCCTCAGCTCCAGGCGTGGGAGGGGGGCGTCACCCCGTTAAGCGCGTGGTTGCCGACGATCGCCACCTTCCAGCGGACGGGGTCGTGCAGCGTGTGCGTCCGCGCGTTGCGCCAGTGCCGGTCGAGGTTGTGCTCGGCGAGCGTCGAGCGGGTGCCGCCGAGCTCGAACAGCTTGTTCGAGGCCGCGAGCGCGATCTCGGTGGTCAGCACCTTCGATTCGGCGACCGCGATCTTGGCGGCATTCACCAGCCCCGCA
This sequence comes from Methylobacterium sp. J-059, assembly GCF_022829485.1. Classification (NCBI taxonomy): domain Bacteria; kingdom Pseudomonadati; phylum Pseudomonadota; class Alphaproteobacteria; order Hyphomicrobiales; family Methylobacteriaceae; genus Methylobacterium; species Methylobacterium sp. J-059. The sequence continues at coordinate 11,797 of NZ_JAKSYA010000159.1, read as the reverse complement.
TCGTGGTCGACGAGCGCGGCGTCGATCGCGAGGCCGGCGCGGTCGAGGATTGCTTCGGCCGCGTGCAGGCGGATGGTGAGGTCGCCGACGGCCTGGATGGTGTAGGGGTCGTCGGAGGCCCGATCCTGACCGGCATCGATGCACGGCCGCGCCTTCTCGCGCACGAAGGCGATGGTGTCGTCGAGGGCCGCGCGGCCGATGCCGGCGTCGATCGCCGCCTGGATGATCTGGAAGATCGCCCCGTCGAGGCGCGGCAGCTCCTGATAGGCCTTCCAGGCCGGGACGAGGTGGCTCTTCTCCACCCGCACGGCCTCGATCAGCACCGTGCCGCTCGCCGTGCCGCGCTGGCCGAAGGCCGACCAGTCGTCGATCACCGTCAGACCGGGCGCGTTGCGGTCGGCGATCGCGTACCAGGCGAGACCCGCATCGTCGACGGCGACGATCGGCACGAGGTGGGCGAGCAGCGCCCCGGTGGCGTAGAACTTTTGGCCCTGCACGATCACGTGGTCGCCGTGGTCGGTGAAGTGGGTGGCGAAGTCGGCGGCGCGCCCCGTGCCCTTCTCCGAGAATGCGTTGCCGAAGCGGGTGCCGCGCAGCACCTCGGCGAACAGGAGGGCCTGCTGCTCGGGGTCCGACACGGTGCGGATCGCGGCGACGATGCCGAGGTGGTTCTGCGCGATCTGCGCGATCGAGGGGTCGGCCGCGGCGACGATGGCGATCACCTGCGCCAGCGTCCGATACGACACCTCGGGGCCGCCGTGCTCGCGCGGAACGTTGATCGACCATAGGCCGCTCTGCGAGAACCGGTCGAGCTCCGCCAGCGGCCGGGCATGCGCGAGGTCGCGCTCCGACGCCCCCTCGCGGATCGAGGCGGCGAGCGCGTGGGCGACGCGGATCGCCTCGGCGTCGTCGCGGATGACGTGGGCGGCCTCGGATGGACGGGCCGGGCCCGGGACGCCGCGAGAGGACGCTGTTCCGGACAGCGCCTGGGTGCTGACGGCGATGGTCATCGATGTCTCCGAAGTTCGAGGGCGGTCGTCGGATACGCATCCGCCTCTTCCCGATCGCGCGGCGAGGGGATGCTCGGCATCGGCGCGCCTACGCCGCCTCGGCGCGCTCGGCGCGGGCCGCTTCGAGCGCGCGGACCCGCGGGATGATGTGCGCGCCGAAATACGCCACGTCCTCCTGGAAATGCAGGAAGGCCAGCAGCGCGAGATCGGTCCCGGCATCCTTGAGCGCGATGATGCGCTCGGCGATCTGGTCCGGCGTGCCGATCAGGTTGGTCTTGAAGCCGTCGTTGTACTGGACGAGGTCCTCGAAGGTCGATTTCGCCCAGTTGCCCTCGCCCTCGGGCGAAGCCCGGCCGGCGTTCTTCGCCTCCTGGCCGAAAGCCTTCACCGCATCCGGGTTGGCATGGTCAAGGATCTCCTGCAGCACGGCGCGCGCCTCGGCCTCGGTGTCGCGCGCGATGACGAAGGCGTTCACGCCGACCTTGACCGCATGGCCGTTGGCGGCGGCCTTCGCCTGCAGGTCGGCGACCTGCGCCCGGATGCCCTCGGGGGTGTTGCCGTTGGTGAAGTACCAATCCGACACCCGCGCCGCCATGTCGCGCGCCGCCCGCGACGAGCCACCCTGGAAGATCTCCGGCGTCACCGCCGGCTTCGGCTTGAGGTTGTAATCGGTGTAGCGATAGAAATCGCCGCGGAACGTGTAGTTCTCCTGGGTCCAGATCCCGCGAAGCGCGGTGATGAACTCCTCGGAGCGCCGGTAGCGCTCGTCGTGGTCGAGCCACGGCTCGCCGATGGCGCGGAACTCGCCCGAGAACCAGCCCGAGACCACGTTGATCGCGATGCGGTTGTCGGTCAGTTCGCTGATCGTCGCGATCTGCTTGGCCGCGATGGTCGGGTTCCACGGCCCGGGCAGCAGCGCGGCGATGACCTTGAGCTTGGTCGTCACGGCGAGCAGCGCGTGGCTGAAGGCCACCGATTCATGCTGGTACTCGGCGCCGTAGCCGGCGGTGAAGCGGATCTGCGTCAGCGCGTAGTCGAAGCCGGCATCCTCGGCGATCCGCGCGAGCTTGCGGTTGTAATCGCCGTCCCAGCTCGTGCGCTGCGGGATTGCGCTGATGACGAGCCCCCCGGAGACGTTCGGCACCCAGTAGGCGAAGCGGATCGGCTCTTCGGTCGCGTTGCGGTTTGTCATGGGGTTGCGCCTCCTCGTCGGTCAGGCCTCCCGCAAGGGCGAAGAGCGATCGTCCCGCATGGTCGCGGATCGAAGATCGCATCGAGCAGCCGCTCGCCGTCGTGCCGATTTGCCTGTCTGCCAAGTATTTCCAAAGTCGATGCCGCCGTCAAAGGAAGCAACGCGCAATCTTTTGACTGAATGAGCAAGAAATTTTCGTCGCCCGCCCTTCCGGGGAACGAAGCTTCCCCGAGCCGAGCGCAGCGGCCGACGCACCACGCGAACGATCGTATCGGCGTTCTTCACAAAGAACGATGGTGGGCCGAGCTCGTAGAATAGGTCGGTCGTTTCGTGGCGCACAAGGGGAAGGAGAACGAAAAACCCCCTCCCGGTCGCATCGGGCAACGATCACCTCAACCGGAGCGTTCTTTTGCAAGAACGTTTCATTGACCGCGTGCACCGCACGCCTCACCTTTGGGAGGACATCGCGGCACGGTCCGAACGGGTGGCGGGGCGGCCGTCCCGCGTCCGGACCGTGCCTTGCGCCACCTTTCTTTCGAGACGAGATCCGACGATGACGCGACCGAAACTCGTGGGCTTCAGCGCCAACCTTCAGCGCCCGTCCAAGACCCGCGCACTGGTCGAGGCCGTAGCCGAGGCCGCCACCGTCGACGGCGGCCTCGACCTTCGGCTGTTCGATCTCGTCGATGCCGGCACCGGGCTCGGCGCGGCCTGGTCGCGGGATGCGCTGTCGCTTCCCGCCCGCCGGGTGATCGAGGCGATCGAGGGCGCCGACGCGCTGGTCGTCGGCTCGCCGGTCTACAAGGGCAGCTTCACCGGGCTGTTCAAGCACGTCTTCGACCTGATCGATCCGGCGGCCCTGGCCAATAAGCCGGTCGCGATCGTCGCCACCGGCGGCGGCGCCCGCCACGCGCTCGTCGTCGAGCATTCGTTCCGGCCGCTGTTCGGGTTCTTCGGCGCCCTCCAGGTGCCGACCACCGTCTACGGCTCCGATCCGGACTTCACCGACGGCCTCCCGACCGATGCGGGCGTGCGCGAACGGATCGCCCAGGCCGGCGCCCAGCTCGCGGCCCTGCTGCGCGCCGGGATCGCGGCGGAATCGTCCGCCCCCGTGGCGCTCGCCGCTGCGCGCTGAGACCCGCGATGATCGACCGCCGCCGCCTCGTCGCCACGGCCCTCGCCGCGGCGCTGCCCCTGACCCGTCCGGCGGTGGCCGCCGAGCCGGGCGTGCTGCGCATCGGCTACCAGAAGAACGGCATCCTCGTGGTCGCCAAGCAGCAGGGCGTGATCGAGGAGCGCCTGGCCAAGCTCGGCCATAGCGTGCGCTGGATCGAGTTCTCCTTCGGGCCGCCGCTGCTCGAGGCCTTGTCCCTCGACGGCATCGATTTCGGCCAGACCGGCGACGCCCCGCCGATCTTCGCGCAGGCCGCCAAGTCGAGCCTGGTCTATGCCGCGGCGCAGGAGGCCGGCGGCTCGGGCTCGGGCATCCTGCTGCCCAAGGGCTCGACGATCCGGTCGCTGGCTGAGCTGAAGGGCAAGCGCGTCGCCTTCGCCAAGGCGTCGAGCGCGCACAACCTCACGGTCGCCGCGCTGGAGAAGGCGGGCCTCACCTACGCCGACATCGAGCCGGTGACGCTGGCGCCCGCCGACGCCGCGGCGGCGTTCTCGCGCGGCAGCATCGACGCCTGGACGATCTGGGACCCGTACTACGCCATCGCGGAGGGCGGCGACGGCGTCCGCGTGCTGGCGACGGCTAAGGCGATCGCGCGGCAGAACAACTTCTTCCTGGCGAGCCGCGCCTTCGCGGAGGGCCGCGGCGCGGTGCTGGCCGAGGTGATCGACGTGCTCGGCGGCGTCGCGCGCTGGTGCGGCGACAACCGCGGCGAGGTCGCCGACCTGCTTTCGAAGGGCACCGGCGTGCCCCTCGCCGCCACCCGTCGCGCGGTCGACCGCACCGACTACCTCATCGGCCCAATGAACGACCGCGTCGCCGCCGAGCAGCAGGTGATCGCCGACCGCTTCCACGCCCTGAAGCTGATCCCGAAGCCGATCCGCGTCGCCGACGCGGTCTGGATTCCACCCGCACGCAACGGCTGATCCGCGATGACCGACGACCACTTCTCGCGCGCGCCGCGTGCGGCGCTCGACGCTCTGACGGAGGCCGGCGCGCAGATGCGACGCCGCACCCTGCTCTCGGCCGGCCTCGGCCTCGCGGCGGCGGTCGCGCTACGTCCGGCCCGCGCTGCGTCCGCTGTCCGGATCGGCTACCAGAAATACGGGTCGCTGGTCCTGCTGAAGGGCCGCGGAACCCTCGAGACGGCGCTCGCGCCCCTCGGCTACGAGGTCGCGTGGTCGGAGTTTCCCTCCGGTCCGCCGCTGCTCGAGGCGCTGAACGCCGGGGCGATCGACCTCGGCTCGGCCGGCGAGGCGCCGCCGATCTTCGCCCAGGCCGCCAACGCCGACCTGCGCTACGTCGGCACCGAGCCGCCGGCCCCGCGGGGCGAAGCGATCCTGGTGCCGAAGGACAGCCCGATTCGCGCCGTCTCGGACCTGCGCGGCAAGACCATCGCGTTGAACAAGGGCTCCAACGTCCACTTCCTCGTGGTGCGCGCCCTGGAGAAGGCCGGCATCGCCTACGATGCGGTCAGGCTCGTCTTCCTCTCGCCGGCCGACGCGAACGCCGCCTTCGTGCGCGGCTCGGTCGACGCCTGGGCGATCTGGGACCCCTATCTCGCCGCCGCCGAGCGCTCGACCGGTGCGCGCATCCTCGCCGACGGCACCGGGATCGCACCGAACCGCCAGTTCTACCTGTCGCGCCGCGCCTTCACCGAGGCGAGCCCGGACATCGTGTCCGCGATCCTGAAGGCGATCGCCGAGGTCGACACCTGGGCCGCCGGCAACGGCGGCACGGTCGCCTCCGAGCTTGCACCCTCGGTCGGCATCCCGGCGCCGGTGCTCACGGTGGCGCTCGATCGCCTGTCCTACGGGGTCGCGGCCCTCGACGCGCAGACGATCGCCGACCAGCAGGCGGTGGCCGACGCCTTCCACGCCCTCGGCCTGCTGCCGAAACCGATCCGGGTCGCGGACGCGGTCTGGGCCCACCCGCAACGCAAGGCCGAGCTCCGATGAGCCCCACCCCCTCCCGCATCCGCGACGCCGCCGTGCCCTGGCTGCTGCCGGTGGCGATCCTCGTCGGCTGGCAGGCGGCGGTCTCGGCCGGCCTGGTCTCGAACCGCTTCATGCCGGCGCCGCTCGACGTGATCCGCGCCGGGATCGAGGCCGGCCGCACCGGCGAGCTTTGGACCAATCTCGGCGTCAGCACGCTGCGCGCGCTCGCCGGCTTCGTGGTCGGCGGCGGCATCGGCTTCGGCCTCGGCCTCGCCAACGGGCTCTCGCGCCTGTCCGAGCGCCTGACCGACACCTCGGTTCAGATGGTGCGCAACGTGCCCCACCTGTCGCTGATCCCGCTGGTGATCCTGTGGTTCGGCATCGGCGAGGAGGCCAAGCTGTTCCTGGTGGCGCTCGGCGTGTTCTTCCCGATCTACGCCAACACCCTGCACGGCATCCGCTCGGTCGATCCGGCCCTGGTCGAGATGGGCCGCGTCTACGGCATGTCGAACGCCGAGCTGTTTCGCCGCGTGGTGTTGCCAGGCGCGCTGCCGTCGATCTTCGTCGGCCTGCGTTACGCCCTCGGGATCATGTGGCTGACGCTCATCGTCGCCGAGACCATCTCGGCCTCCTCGGGCCTCGGCTACATGGCGATGCAGGCACGCGAGTTCATGCTGGTCGACGTCGTGGTGCTGGCGATCCTGATCTACGCCGCGCTCGGCAAGCTCGCCGACGCGCTGACGCGGCAGCTGGAGCGCAGCTGCCTCGCCTGGAACCCCGCCTACAGGAGCGCCTGATGCTGCTCGACGCCCAACTCCGCGACAAGCCGCCGGCGCGGGAACCGGACACCGGCGCGCGTGCGCTGTCCCAGGGGGAGAGGGTCGCGACGCCCTCGGGCAGCGCGCAACCTTCATCCCGATCCTCCCCCGACCGGGCGGGGGAGCAACGCGGCATCGCGGTCACCGTCCGCGACCTCCACAAGAGCTTCGACGGCAACGCCGTGATCGCGGGGCTCGACCTGTTCCTGCACGCCGGCGGCTTCACGGCGGTGGTCGGCCGCTCCGGTTGCGGCAAGAGCACCCTGCTGCGCCTGATCCTCGGCCTCGAGACCCCGACCTCCGGGCGCATCGGCCTCGACGAAGCCGAGGCCGGTCCGCGCCGGTCTCAGCGGCCGCGGCGCATCATGTTCCAGGAGCCGCGGCTGCTGCCCTGGGCCCGCGTGGTCGACAACGTCGCCGTCGGACTGTCCGGCACCGGCACCAAGGCCGAGCGTCGGGCGCGTGCGCTCGCGGCCCTCGAGGAGGTCGGCCTGGCCGACAAGGCCGGCGTCTGGCCCGCCACCCTGTCCGGCGGCCAGCGCCAGCGCGTGGCGCTCGCCCGGGCGCTGGTCAGCGGACCCGGCCTGCTGGCGCTCGACGAGCCGCTCGGCGCGCTCGACGCGCTCACCCGCATCGGCATGCAGGACCTGATCGAGCGGATCTGGCGGGCGCAGGGCTTCACCGCGCTCCTCGTGACCCACGACGTTGCGGAAGCCGTGGCGATGGCCGACCGCATCCTCGTCGTCGACGAGGGCCGCATCGCCCTCGATCTGCGGGTCGACGTGCCCCGGCCGCGCCGCCGCGGCGATCCCGACCTGGCGCGGCTCGAAGGCCGCATCCTCGAGCACCTGCTCGGCACGCCCTCGGCGGCCTGAGCCGACACGGAGACCTTTCGATGACCGCCTCGACCGACGGAAAGACCGACGTCCTCTGGTTCCTGCCGACGCACGGCGACGGCCGCTATCTCGGTGCGTCGGAGGGCGCGCGCGACGTGTCGCTGAGCTATCTCCGCCAGATCGCGCAGGGCGCCGACGCCCTCGGCTATTACGGCGTGCTGCTGCCCACCGGCCGCTCCTGCGAGGATTCCTGGGTGATCGCCTCGGCGCTCGCGCCGCTGACGCAGCGCCTGCGCTTCCTCGTCGCCGTGCGTCCCGGCCTGATGGAGCCCTCGGCGGCCGCCCGCATGGCCTCGACGCTGGACCGGATCTCCGATGGGCGCCTGCTGATCAACGTCGTCACCGGCGGCGATCCGGTGGAGCTGCGCGGCGACGGCGTGTTCCTCGACCACGACGCGCGCTACGCGGTGACCGACGAATTCCTCCACATCTGGCGCGGCCTGATGGCCGGCGAGACCGTCTCGTTCACGGGCAAGCACCTCTCGGCGGAGGCCGGCCGGCTGATCTTCCCGCCGGTGCAGAAGCCCTATCCGCCGCTCTACTTCGGCGGCTCGTCGCCGGCCGGCATCGACGTAGCGGCCGAGCATTGCGACGTCTACCTCACCTGGGGCGAGCCGCCGGCCGGCGTCGCCGAGAAGATCGCGACCGCGAAGGCGGCCGCTGAGGCGCGCAGCAAGACCTTCTCCTACGGCATCCGCCTGCACGTCATCGTCCGCGAGACCGAGGGCGAGGCGTGGGCGGCGGCCGACCGCCTGATCTCGAAGCTCGACGACGCCACCATCGCCAAGGCGCAGGCCACGCTGAAGCGCCAGGATTCGGTCGGGCAGAGCCGGATGATGGCGCTGCACGGCGGAAGCCGGGACAAGCTTCAGGTCTCGCCGAACCTCTGGGCCGGCGTCGGGCTGGTGCGCGGCGGTGCCGGCACGGCGCTGGTCGGCTCGGCCGATCAGATCGCCGACCGCATGAAGGAGTACATCGATCTCGGGATCGACCGCTTCATCCTCTCCGGCTACCCGCATCTCGAGGAGGCCTACCGCTTCGCCGAGCTCGTCTTCCCGAAGCTGCCGCTGCGCGCCACCACCGGCATCGGCCCCTCGAACGCCCGCAACGACGGCCCGTTCGGCGAGGTGATGGCCAACGACATCGTGCCGACGCGGCAGGTCGCGGCGCACTGAGAACCACGCCGGGAGGGGCCGGATCGCAGCGTCTCCGGCCTTCTCAAGCTCACCGCGCCATGCTATCCGGCGCGGATCGCGGGTGTAGCTCAATGGTAGAGCAGCAGCCTTCCAAGCTGAATACCCGGGTTCGATTCCCGGTACCCGCTCCACCCCTTCTGTAGATCATGCCGACGGTCGCGACGCCTGCCATTTACGGTTCGGGCGCTACCAAGTGACTGCGTTGAAGCGCTCGATCAGGCGCGGGCCGTCCCAGACCTCGATCACCCGGCCTTCGGCGAGCGCGAGCGCCTGCGCGATGGCTTCGTCGTCGCCGAATGCCGGCAACGGGTGAAGGCTCTTCGCGCCGTCGCGGGCGGTGATGACCGCGTGATAGCGCGGACCTGCGGGGGACGCCCTGCGGCTGCGGGCGATCGCGACCGGCGCCTGCAAGGTTTCGTCCTGGATCGCCTCGCTCACGCCCGTATCCCGCTTCTCGGCCATCCGGTGTGTTCTTGCTCGCGCATGGCCATGGACGACATCGTGTCGATCCGCGTCCGCACCCGCGAGCGCCGGCCTCGGCACGATGGCTCCGCGGCGGAAGAGATCGACGCGCCAACCGTGACGTGTTCGAATGACGGGCGAGCGCAACCGTCACGCTAAGTTGCCGGCGCAAGATCGACACCAACATGGGTTAAATTCGCCGGGCGTTCCGGGTGCGCGCCAGCGACCCGGACGACGCCGAGCGAGCGGTCCCGCCCAAGCATCGCTACGGCGAGCGATGCGAGCGCCTTCGGGGCGCAGACGGGTTCGTGACGAGTCCGGCCACCGTGTCGAGCCCGATGACGAGCGGGATCGAGCGATCGCCGATCGAGCAACCGCCGGCGGGGCCATGGCGCTGCAAGCGGACGGCTCGATCCTGGCATAGCATCGTCGCGAATGGCTCAGCCGAATTGCATGATCCGGCATTCGCGGAGGGGGTGCGGGTAGGGCGTCGGCGCCTCCCGATCTTTCGATCCTCGATCCTCGATCCGATACGGCTGCCGTCGGCAGTTCGCGCTCGACGATCGTCTGCTCGATGGAGGCATGCATCGCCTCCGCCGCGGGCGAGGGATCGACGGCTAAAACGGGTATCGCGTGCAGAAAACTTGGGGCGTGGGGCACCGCCCGTCGCCCGGTTCTCGGGGGCGACGGGCGCGTCCGGGTTCAGGCGGCGGCGATGCTCGCCTTGACGATCTTGTCGGGCGAGCGCGGCGGCTCGCCCTTGTTGATCGTGTCGACCACGTCCATGCCTTCGACGACCTTGCCCCAGACGGTGTACTGCTTGTCCAGGAAGCGGGCGTCGTCGAAGCAGATGAAGAACTGCGAGTTCGCCGAGTGCGGGAAGTTGGTGCGCGCCATCGAGCAGGTGCCGCGGGTGTGCGGCTCGGCGTTGAACTCGGCGTTCAGGTCGGGAAGGTCGGAGCCGCCCGAGCCGGTGCCGGTGGGATCGCCGGTCTGCGCCATGAAGCCGTCGATGACGCGGTGGAACGGCACGCCGTCGTAGAAGCCCTGGCCGGCGAGCGTCTTGATGCGCTCGACGTGGTTCGGCGCGAGGTCGGAGCGCAGCGCGACGACGACGCGGCCCTTGGTGGTCTCGAGGACGAGGTTTTCGGTGTCGGCCATGTCGGTCTCCAGGTTGTTCAGGGCGGGGGCGCTGCGCCTGGCTGCGGCGCGGCGGGGTGATCGGTGGCCGTCATCCGGGTCGGTTCGCGGTGACCTTCCGGTAGACGAAACGTAGGGCGACGGGACGCCCGGCGATCGCTCGGCCGAGGCCGGGCGTGATCTGGGCCGGCAGGCAACGGTTCAATCCGTCGATCGTCGCATGCACCAGGGTCGGGCGCGTCTTCGGACCGACGCCCCTCGCATACGTGATCCGCGGCGGCCCGAGCAAGCTTCCGTCGCGCCGGAGCGACAGCCGCGCGGTGATCTCGACGTTCGACGCATCCTCGAGGATGGCGGGCGGGCGCCAGCACGCCGCGAGGGCGGGATAGAGCTCGGCCAGGGTGTTCGGGCGCGGAACCGGCTTCACCGCGAGCGGGACGACGATCGTCGCCCGCAACGTCTGCGGCAGGCTCAGCGGATAGCCGGGGCCTTCGCCGTCGAACGCGTAGCCGTAGAACGGCTGGGCGCCCGCGGCGGCGGGCACGAGGGCGACGAGGAGGGTCGCCGACGCGCGGTGCAGGCCCCGCATCGCCGCTTACTTGGCCTTCTCGGCCAGCTGCATCTTGACGATCTTGTCCGGGTTCTGGACCGCGCCGCCGGCGGCGCCGGGCGCCGCCTTCTTGATCTTGTCGACGGCATCCATGCCGTCGGAAACGAGGCCGACCACGGTGTACTGGCCGTTCAGGAAGGAGGCATCGCCGAGACAGATGAAGAACTGCGAGTTGGCCGAGTTCGGATCTGACGAGCGCGCCATGCCGACGGTGCCGCGGCGGAACTGCGCCGAGGAGAACTCGGCCGGGATGTCGGGCAGGCTCGAGCCGCCGGTGCCGTTGCCCTTCGGGTCGCCGGTCTGGGCCATGAAGCCGTCCATCACCCGGTGGAACTTCAGGCCGTTGTAGAAGCCCTGGGCGATCAGAGTCTTGAGCTGCTTGACGTGCTTGGGCGCGATGTCCGGGCGCAGCTCGATCGTGACGCGGCCGTCCTTGGTGTCGAGGTAGACGGTGTTGGCGTCGGCGGCGCGGGCGGCGGAGGCCCCGAGCGTGAGGGAGAGCGCGAGCGCGAAAACGGCGTTGCGGCGGTTCATGGGGATCGTCTCCTTGAGAAGCGTTGGGGGCTCAGCTGCGGCTCGCGAAGCGGGCCGCGAGGCGTTCGGCAACTTGGGCCGGCACGAAGGGCGAGACGTCGCCGCCCATCGCGGCGATCTGCCGGACGAGCGTCGCGGTGATCGGGCGGACCTGGATCGAGGCCGGCAGGAACACGGTCTGGACTTCGGGCGCCATCGCGCCGTTCATGCCGGCAAGCTGCATCTCGTAGTCGAGATCGGTGCCGTCGCGCAGGCCGCGGATGAACAGGCTGGCGCCGCAGCGGCGCGCCGCCGTCACGGCGAGGTCGTCGAAGGTCGCGATCTCCAGCTCCGTCCCCTCGGCGGCGGCGAGCGGCGCGCAGGTCTCCGCGAGCAGCTCGGCCCGCGCCTCGGCGGAGAAGAGCGGGGCCTTGCCGGGATGGACGCCGATCGCGATCACGAGGCGCGGCACCAGCCGACAGGCTTGGCGGACGACGTCGAGATGGCCGTTGGTCACCGGATCGAAGGAGCCGGCATAGAGCGCGGTGCGGTTCATGCCCGCAACGCCCTAGAGGATTTTCGTGACGAACGGAACCGCCGGCCCCGGCGAATGGACCGCCGGCCGGAAACGCGCGGAAGGGCGGAAGCGCTTCCGCTCCCACCCTTCCGGTCGATCTCGATCGATCCGGGCGGCCCGCCGCCCGGCGCAGATCCTAGTGGTTGAGCCCTGACGGTTGAGTCCGTGTGGGGTTTCGGTTTGCGCCCCATCCTGCGAGTCTGGCGGGATGCGCAGTGGCATCTCTTTCACGCTCTCCACCTCGGATCGCCTTCGGCTCGAAGCACTCGTCGCGG
>NZ_JAKSYA010000152.1:0-97209 GCF_022829485.1 Methylobacterium sp. J-059 | reverse complement strand
CCCCGACCCGAGATGACCGCCCGTCACCGACACGGCCTCGATCATCTCCGAGCGAACCGCGTCCGCCACCGCCCGGAGATCGCTCTCCGGAAGCAACCGCAACGCGGACGTCTCGGACAAACCGTCCAAAATCGAGGGGGCGTTTTCTTGAGGTGTCAATGAACCACTCGCTCGCTTATGACGTCCGGCCCGAAAGGCATCCGTGGCAGGCCGCGTCGATCCGAGGCGACCGGCACGCGGTCCGCCTCTCGTGTGACGACGGGGTCGTTCCGACCACGCCTCGACCGAATTCGCCGTCGCCCGCTCGCGGGAACGTTGGTACGGCCGCTGTCATGATAGTGCCAATTACGGACCTTGTGGGATCCGATCAATGTTTCATCCCTCTCTTTTCCCGTTTTCGTGCCTTCGCTGCCACATGAGGCCCGCGTCGCTCCGCATTGTGCTGCCCGGAATCCTGACCATTCTCACCATCGTCTTCAGCACCGGAGCCGAGGCCGATCCCCGCCCGGTCGACGGGGACTTCACGTTCGCGTGTGCCTATCTCGGGGATTGCCCACCGCGGACCGTGCCGGGTGGGCCCGACCGAGACGTGCGCCCGTTCGAGGGGACGCTCGGGCGGCCGTGCGCGTGGCGCGAGCGCCCGACGCCGTCGGGCCCGCGAAGGGTCCGCACGTGCTCCTGAAGCTGGCTCGCCTCGCCGCCGTCGTCCTCCTGCTCGGATGCGGCGCGGCGCGGTCGTCGGACGCCTGCCCGGCGCTGTTCGCCGACGGCCGAGCGCCGGAGCTGACCAACCCGAAGCTCGCCCCCAGGACGCTGGCCCTGTGCTTCGATGCCTACGCGGTGCTGCATTCCGGCGTGGCGCGAACGCCGCTCTACGCCGCGGAGCACCTGACGCGAGCGAGCGTCGCGGCGGCGCGGCTGGTGGAGCGGATCGACGCCTTCCACGACGAGGACCGCGTCCCGCCGGACGACCGCGCGCGGCTCGACGACTACGTCCGCAGCGGCTTCGACCGCGGCCACCTCGCGCCGGCCGGCGACATGCCGACCGGCGAGGCGCAGGCGCAATCCTTCAGCCTCGCCAACATCGTGCCGCAGGATCGCGTGCTGAACCGGAGCCTGTGGGCCGCGATCGAGGAGAGCACCCGCCGGCTCGCGACCCGGCGCGGGCAGCTCTTCGTCGTGACCGGGCCGGTCTACGCGGGCGACGAGCTCGCCTCGATCAACGGCCGGGTGCTGGTGCCGACGCAGATGTTCAAGGCGATCTACGATCCGGTGGCCGGGGAGGGCGGTGCCTGGCTCGCGCCGAACGACGGCAGCGGGACCTTCCAGTCGGTGTCCCTCGCTGCGCTCCGCACCATCGCCGGGATCGACGCCTTCCCGTCGCTGCCGCCGGGCCAGAAGGCCTCGGCGATGACCCTACCGGAGCCGCGCGCCTATTCCCGCGACGACATCGCCAACCATCGTCCCCGCGGACGGGAGCAGACCTGGCAGGACTGGCTCGGCCACGAGGCCGTGCGCGCGCTGCACCGTGCGCTGCGGCAACTGCTCCGCGCGATCTTCTGAGGATCAGCCATGAAGAAATCCAAGGACGGCGAGGCCGCCTTCGAGCCCTTCGCCGACGGGGCCGCGGTGAGGACCATCGGGGCGCTCGCGTTCGAGAACGGCCCGGAGACGATCGCGCTCCACGGCTCCCTCGACCTGACGCGGGACGCGGCGGGCCTAGCCCAGGCGCGTGCGCTCAAGGCCACGGTCGACGCGATCGTCGCGTCGCTCGAGGCGGCGGACCTGCCGGGCAGGGTCGCCGAATCGGCGACGGAACCGACCATCGGGAAGAACCCTTTCGCCTGACGGCGACGGCGATCCGCTCGCTCAGGCGATCCGCACGCTCGTCAGCGCCTCGGCAGCGCGACGGACCTCGGCGGCGATCAGCTCCTCGCTCGCCCCGTCGATCGGCATGTCTGCCAGGAGCACCGCGACGTCGCGCTTCACATCCTCTCGAACCTCGGGGTCCTCCTCCGACAGGCGCCCGATCAGCACGCCCATCACGATCTCCATCGCCAGCATCTTCGCGTAGAGGCGGGAGACGGCGTCGAGGGGCTCGTCGTCGGGTTCGGACATGGGGTTCCTGACTGTTGTGGATCGCGGTGGCACGAAGGCCCGGCAGTGCCGCGCCGTGCGCGTGATCGGCCGGAGCGGGACCGCCGCGCAAGCCTCGCCGGAGATCAACCCCTCGGTCTCGCCGGACGAGACCCGATCGTCACGGGGCCTGCGTGGTGGGAGAGGGACCCGCCTCCGTCGCTTGCGGCTCGGCGCCCGGCGCCTTGCGCGACACGTAGTACAGGTCGATCGCACGCCAGAAGGCGCCCTGCTCGTCCGACGTGCGACGCGCGAGCGCCGCGTCGAGAAGCGACATCGCTGCACGGGCGGGCGCGTTGCCCTTCACGTCTTCCAGAAGGCTGGCGAAGGTCAGCATGGGGGCGCCTCTCCCGGACGAATGCTTCGAGGAAACGCTCAAGCTCGCGGAACGATCCGGCATGACGGTTCGGCGAGGGCGACGCTTCGGCGAGCGGCTTCGTTCTTGCCTCGTAGGACGGCCGGCCTACCATGCGGCCGGCACGCCGCGCCGCGGCGGTCATGACGAAGGATTGTCGATGCTGTCTGTCAGATCCAGCCGGTGTGCCGCGGTCGCGGCCGTTCTCCTGGCGAGCCTGTCGCTGCCGGGGGCGGCGATCGCGCGCGAGATGCCCGACGCGGCGGTCGAGGCGAAGGTCGGCAAGCCCAACGTGGTGATCCTGGCCACCGGCGGCACCATCGCCGGCGCCGGCGCGGATGCCGCCAACAGCGCGACCTACCAGGCGGCCAAGGTCGGCGTCGAGAAGCTGATCGCGGCGGTGCCGCAGATGTCGGCCATCGCCAACGTCCGCGGCGAGCAGGTCTTCCAGATCGCCTCCGAGAGCTTCACCGACGCGCAGCTGGTGCAGCTGGCCAAGCGCGTCTCGCAGCTCGTCAAGCAGAGCGACGTGGACGGCGTGGTCGTCACCCACGGCACGGACACGTTGGAGGAGACGTCGCTGTTCCTCAACCTCGTGGTGAAGACCGACAAGCCGATCGTCGTCGTCGGCTCGATGCGCCCGTCCACCGCCATCTCCGCCGACGGCGCGCTCAACCTGCTCGACGCGGTCGCGGTCGCCGGCAGCAAGGAGGCGATCGGCAAGGGCGTGACGGTGACGATGAACGACCAGATCCAGTCCGGTCGCGACGCCACCAAGCGCACCAACATCGTGCCGAGCGCGTTCTTCAGCCAGTGGGGCTCGCTCGGCATGGTGGTCGAGGGCAAGACCTACTTCTTCCGCAGCCTCGACAAGCGCCACGGCACCAGCTCCGAGTTCGACATCGACACGATCGACAGCCTGCCGCTGGTGGCGATCGTCTACGGCTCGGGCAACATGTTCCCCGGCGCCTACAAGGCCGCGGTCGATGCCGGCGCCAAGGCGATCGTCAATGCCGGCACCGGAAACGGCTCGGTGCCGGGCTATCTCGTCGACACGCTGAAGGACATCCGCGCCAAGGGCACGCTGATCATCCGCTCGTCGCGGGTGCCCGACGGGTTCGTGCTGCGCAACGCCGAGCAGCCCGACGACACCTACGATTGGGTCGTCGCGCACGACCTGAACCCGCAGAAGGCGAAGATCCTCGCGGCGGTCGCGCTGACCAAGACCAGCGACACCAAGGAACTTCAGCGGATCTTCTGGCAGTACTGAGGCTCGACGCTCCGGCTTCCCCTGCCGTCTTGCCCGTCGCCGCCATCTTACGGTCGGGCAGCGGGCCTAGACGTTCGCATCACGGTCGGCTCACCCGAGCCCGACCACGGACAGGACGGTCTCGGAGCGCTTCGGCTCCGAGCCGTCGAGAGGGCATGCGATGACAGAGATTCATCCGGTGGTCGCGGCGGTGACGGCCCGCATCGTCGAGCGCTCGCGCGACTCGCGGGCCGCCTATCTCGACCTCATCCGGCGCGAGCGGGATTCGGGCGTGCACCGGCCGACGCTGGCCTGCGGCAACCTCGCCCACGGCTTCGCGGCCTCCGGCGAGGACAAGGCCGCGATCCGCTCCGGCCGCGCGATGAACATCGGCATCGTCACCGCCTACAACGACATGCTGTCGGCGCATCAGCCCTACGGACGCTACCCCGAGCAGATCAAGCTGTTTGCCCGCGAGGTCGGCGCGACGGCGCAGGTCGCGGGCGGCACGCCGGCGATGTGCGACGGCGTCACCCAAGGCCAGCGCGGCATGGAGCTGTCGCTGTTCTCGCGCGACGCCATCGCCCTGTCGGCGGCGGTCGCGCTCAGCCACGGCATGTTCGACGGGGCAGCCCTGCTCGGCATCTGCGACAAGATCGTGCCGGGCCTGATCATCGGCGCGCTGCGCTTCGGCCACCTGCCGACGATCCTGATCCCGGCCGGGCCGATGCCGACGGGGATCGCCAACAAGGAGAAGCAGCGCATCCGCCAGCTCTATGCCGAGGGCAAGGTCGGGCGCGAGGAGCTGCTGGAATCGGAATCCGCCTCCTATCACGGGGCCGGCACCTGCACGTTCTACGGCACCGCGAATTCCAATCAGATGATGATGGACGTGATGGGCCTGCACATGCCCGGCGCCTCGTTCATCAATCCGGGCACCAAGCTGCGACAGGCCGTGACCCGCGCCGCGATCCACCGGCTGTCGGAGATCGGCGCGTCGGGCAACGACTACCGGCCGCTCGGGCGCTGCATCGACGAGAAGGCGATCGTCAACGCGGTGGTCGGGCTGCTCGCCACCGGCGGCTCGACCAACCACGCGATCCACCTGCCGGCGATGGCGCGTGCCGCCGGCATCGTTCTCGACTGGGAGGATTTCGACCGGCTGTCCGGTGTGGTGCCGCTGATCGCCCGGGTCTATCCGAACGGCTCCGGCGACGTGAACCACTTCCACGCCGCCGGCGGGATGAGCTTCGTGATGGCGAGCCTGATCGACGCCGGCCTGCTGCACGACGACATCCTCACCGTGTCCGGTTCGCGCCTGCGCGACCACGCCCGCGACCCGAAGCTGTCGGGCGACGCGCTGACCTTTGAGGAGGCGGTGCCCGAGAGCCTCGACGACACGATGCTGCGCAAGCCCGCCGCGCCGTTCCAGGCCGATGGCGGGATGCGCCTGGTGAAGGGAAACCTCGGCCGCGCCACCTTCAAGACCAGCGCCGTGGACGAGCACCGTCGCACGATCGAGGCGCCGGCCCGCGTCTTCGACGACCAGGACGACGTGCTGAAGGCGTTCAAGGCGGGCGAGCTCGAGCGCGATGTCGTCGTTGTGGTTCGCTTCCAGGGCCCCCGCGCCAACGGGATGCCGGAACTGCACAAGCTCACGCCGCAGCTCGGCGTGCTGCAGGACCGCGGCCACAAGGTCGCCCTGGTCACGGACGGCCGGATGTCGGGTGCGTCGGGCAAGGTGCCGGCGGCGATCCATCTCAGCCCGGAGGCGCTCGGCGGCGGCCTCATCGCGAAGATCCGCGATGGCGACATCGTGCGGCTCAGCGCGGAGGAAGGGCTGCTGCAGGTGCTCGTCGACGACGCGGAACTCGCCGCCCGCGACGAGGCTGCGGCGCCGCCGCCGGCCACCGGGACCGGGCGGGAGCTGTTCGCCTTCATGCGCCACGGCGCCGACGGGGCCGAGCAGGGCGCCTCGGCGATGCTCGCGGCCGCCGGCCTCTGATCACGAAACGGGAGATCCAACCATGACCGGCATCGACGCGCTGATGCGCTCCGTCCCCGTGATCCCCGTCCTCGTGATCGAGGACATCGAGCATGCCGAGCCGATCGCCCGAGCCCTGGTGGAGGGCGGCCTGACCGCGCTCGAGGTCACGCTCCGCACGCCGGCCGCCCTCGGAGTGATCCGCGCGATGTCGCGGGTGGAGGGCGCGGTGGTGGGGGCGGGAACGGTCCTCAACGATCGCGACCTCGACGCGGCGATCGAAGCCGGCGCGACGTTCATCGTCAGCCCCGGCCTCACCGCGCCGCTCACCGAGGCGGCGTTGAAGCGCGGCATCCCCTACCTGCCGGGGGTGGCGAATGCCGCCGACATCATGCGCGGGCTCGACCACGGGCTCGACCGGTTCAAATTCTTCCCGGCGGAAGCGTCCGGCGGGATCAAGGCGCTGAAGGCGCTGGCCGCCCCGTTCGGGCAGGTCCGGTTCTGCCCGACCGGCGGCATCTCCGAGGCGACGGCGCCGGACTGGCTCGCGCTCGACGCCGTTCTCTGCGTCGGCGGAAGCTGGGTCGTGAAGCCCGGCGCGCCGGACGTGGACGCGATCCGCAAGGCCGCCCTGGCGGCGACCGGCCTGCGGCGCTAGGCGCACGAAAACGCCCGCCCCGGTTTCCCGGAGCGGGCGCAACGTCTCGGATCGGATCGATGCCGATCCGCTATACTGAATCAGCAATCGTTCTTGGCAGCCTGCGCGGCGGTCGGGTTGCCCTTGTCCTGAGCGTTGACGTCCGCCGGCGAGGTGGCTCCGGCGGCGGAACCGGCCTTGTTCATCGCGCCGACGGTGCCGGGCGACTCGCCCTTGGCGCCGGGGCTGGTGTTGGCGGTGGCCTTCGGATCGACCGTCGAGGCCTTGCTGGCGTCCTTGTCGGGGGTGACGGTGGTTCCGGTCGAGCACGGCGCGGCGAACGCGGCCGACGACATCAGAACGAGGGCGGCGGCACCGGCGAAAGTGGTGATCTTGGTCATGCGTTTCTCCGCAGTTTCTTGAGGCGGGTATCAAACGTCAGGACTGCCGGAGGGTTCCTTTATTGTTTCAACCTGGCAATGCGGACGGGTGAACCCTCCCGCATTGCTGTACGGCGACTTCGAGCGACGACGATGAGCCGTCTAACGGCGGTGTCTTACGTTTTGCAGCCGGGACTATTCCGCTGGCGCGACGGCGCGAAACTCGCGCGGGCTGAACCGGCCGTCCCCCGTGCTCTGCATGTCGACCCGGCGCTGATGGTGCTCGTGCAGGGTCGAGCGATGGCCGATCGAGACGATCGTGGTGTTGGGCAGGGTCTCGCGCAGCATCTGGTAGATGCCGGCCTCGCTCGGCTCGTCGAGGGCGGCGGTGGATTCGTCGAGGAACAGCCATTCGGGCTTGGCCAGCACCGCGCGGGCGATCGCCAGGCGCTGCTGCTCGCCGCCGGACAGGCGCTGGTCCCAGGCGTCGACCTCGTCCAGGCGATCGACCAGAGCCGGCAGTTGCGCCGCGACCAGCGCCTCGCGGATCGCCGCGTCCGGAAACTGGTCGGTGGTGTTCGGGTAGCACACGGCACCGCGCAGCGTGCCGAGGGGAATGTAGGGCCGCTGCGGCAGCACCAGGGCCGATTGGCCGGCGGGCACGTCGATCCGGCCCTTGCCGAACGGCCAGATCCCGGCGATCGCGCGGAACAGGGTCGACTTGCCGGAGCCCGAGGGGCCGGTGACGAGCGTCGACGCGCCCTTCGTCATCGCAAGGCTGTCGGCGGTGACGATCGTCCGCCCGTCGGGCAGGGCGAGCGTCAGTCCGGTCGCGGTCACGTCGGACCCGGTGGCGTTGCCGTGGCCGAGCCCGTCGGAGGCGGCGGAATAGGCCTCGGCCAGCGTCATCGCGCGCTTGAACGAGGCGAGACGGTTGGTGTTGGCCTTGTAGGCCGCGATCGTGACGTAGGAGTTGATGAAAAACGACAACGACGACTGCACGCTGGAGAAGGCGTCGCCGGTCTGCTGGAACTGTCCGAGGGTGATCTTCTTGAGGAAGTAGCTCGGCGCGGCGAGGATGTAGGGAAACACCACGCTGATCTGGCTGTAGGACAGCGTGAAGCTGCCGAGCTTGATCCGCCGGTAGATGATGCCGAGGTAGTTGTCGATGATCTCGCCGAACAGGCTCTTCAGCCTGACGTTCTCCGCGCGCTCGCCGCGCAGGAGCGCGATCTGCTCGGAGTAGATTCGCGAGCGGGCGAGCGAGAAGCGGAAGTCGGCCTCGACCTTCTCCTGCCGGAAGTCGAGCCCGATCAGCGGGCGTCCGATCAGGTGCGTCAGCCAGGTGCCGACCAGCGCGTAGCCGACGACGAGCCAGACCAGGAAGCCCGGGACCACGGTGTCGGTGAACGGCAAGACGAAATCGCGCGACAGGCCCCACAAGATGACCATGAACGAGACCAGGGTCGCCGCCTGTGACAGCAGGCGGATCGAGAGCGTCGTCGTCTGCGAGATGAACAGGTTGACGTCGCTCTGGATGCGCTGGTCCGGGTTGTCCGCGTGCTCGCCGGTGAAGGGGATGCGGTAATGCGTGCCGCCGTCGAGCCACCGCTCGTAGAAGCTCCGGGTCAGCCAGGTCCGCCAGCGCAGGTGGAGCGACGCGTCGACGAAGGTGTCGAACATGCCGACCACGACCCAGATCGTGGCGAGCGGGGCGAAGATCCAGACGAGCTGGTACCAGAACGCGTCGGCATTGTACTCCTGCAGCGCATTGAACAGGTCGCGGAACCAGAAGTTCAGGCGCAGCTGCAGCGCCACCTGGGCGAAGGTGATGAAGATCGACAGCGCCACCAGCCGCTGCCCGACCTTGCCCTCGGTGTTGCCGAAGAAGCGGAACGGGCCGATCTCCCGGGTCGGCGCCTCGCGGCTGGCGAAGTACGGATCGGCGATCAGGGTGATCGCGCGGATCGGCTTCAGGTAGGAGATCGCCAGGACCAACCCGCCGAACACCACGGCGCCCGTGGCCGCGAAGTCCGGCGGGAGCAGGGCGGCGAGCGTCGGCGGCAGCGCTCCCATCGCGGCCAGCGTCTTGCCGCCGGCGAGCACGAGGTAGCCGATCCCGTAGACCGAGACGAAGACCTTCAGGTAGGCGGAGAGGTTGGCCGAGGCGAGCAGGATGCCGGCCATGGCGAAGCCCGCGAGCAAGACGTAGAGCGGCGGGGCGGGGACGCCGGGTGCCGCCAGCAGCGCGAGGGCGGCGAGCGCCGTGAGGACGGCCTGCAGGCCGAGCCCGCTTCGAAGTGCGGCCACGCGCGTCTCCCGGAAATCTTGGCGATCGGCTCCGTTCGCGAAGCCCTTCCCGGCGGCAGTGACCGCGGGTCGTGGCGAGATCGTGGCACCGGCCCGGGCGCGACGCTCAACCGCGCGTGAGCCGGCCGCCTACCAGTTCCATTCCTCGAAGCCCGGCTCGCGACAGCGATAGCCGATCGGGCATTGCGGGTTGTCGCGGGTGGGCACGAGGCGAAGCTCGGCGATTTCGGACAGGTCGCAGAAGCTGCGGTCGCGCACGATGCGCTCGGGCTGCGCGCCGCCGACCGCGATCGTCACGTCGCCGCCGCGCTTGACCATCTCCATCGCGTCCGCGCAGGCGATGCGCGGTGTCGCCTGCCGCGTCTGCGCCGAGGCCGGCCCCGACACGAGGGCGATCACAAGAGCCGTGGCGAAGCATCTCATCGCTGGGAATCGGGCGCCTCGTTGGCTCGCCCTGAAGGGAGCGGCGCGCGAGCATGGCAGTGAATTGGCGCACCCGCCATTGCACCGATGCAACGCCGGAAGTGTCGCGTCGAAGGCCCACCTGCGATCCGTCGCCGCCGCAGCGCCGTATTCGCGCGTTTAGGGATTTCGCGCCGCGCAAGACTTGTTAAGATTTCGTCGCCCGCGGTGCGCAGTCTGCGAATCGCTGGATCTTCGAGGCGGCGTCCCGGCGGACCTTCGGCATCTCCATCGCTCCCGCGTCGCGACGGACGGGCGCACGGAAGATTTCGGCGTCGGATGCGTGCGGCCCACGAAGGGGAGGGCGGGATGACGATGGCGGCGGGGCTCGAGGCGTACCCGACGGAACAGAGCAGCGGAGCGGGCCGTCCCGTTTCGAAGCGCTGGGTCGCGCTGTTCGTCGCGCTCGCCGCCGGCTGGGGCACCCTGTTCGGGTACAGCGTGACGTTCCTCAGCGAAGATCTCCCGTTCAGGCCGGCCGCCGCCGCCCCGCCGGAGGTGCCCGCCTTCGGCTTCCCCCCCTTGCCGCAGACCATCGCGGTCGCGGCCGCGACGCCGGTGCCCGAGGTACAGGTGCCGCGCGTCGTCGAAGCGCCGGCTCCGGTCGTCGCGGCGGTCTCGGCACCGGCCGCTGCTCCGGTGCCCGCACCGCCGCCGCGCGTGGAGCGCGCCGAGTACGTCGGAACCTGGGGGCCGACCGAGGCCGCCTGCGGCAAGCGCTCGCGCCGACGCGGCTACATCCCCGCGACGATCACGCCCGAGCGCGCCAGTGCCGGGCGGACGATCTGCAGCTTCCACGACGGCCGACGCGTCGGGAACGCCTGGACCATGGCCGCGGACTGCGCCGAGCGCGACCGGCGCTGGTCCTCCCAGGTCCGCCTCGTCGTCGACGGCGACCGCCTGACCTGGACGAGCGGCAAGGGCACCGCATCCTACGTCCGCTGCGGAAAGCGGGCGGGCTGACACGGCGCGTCGTCGATCGCTCCTGTCGTCCTTTTCGCAGAATCGCCGCCGCGGCTCTCGTCGACTTCCCGGTTGAAAGGCTTGAAGCGCGTCGCGTCAGAGCCTCCCGCTCAGGATGTCCGCGGGAGGCCGCGCGCGCGCGGCCAATGGTCGAGACAGATCTGCTGCAGGCTTCCCCGAAGCCGCCCGAGCCCCCTCGTCGTCCAAGCGTCCGCTCGCCGATCGTTTCACAGCGTCGGGAAGACGGCGCCGACCCAGGCCCAAGCGCAACGAAAAAAGGGGCCGCCTCGCGGCGACCCCCTTCCGACGTTGCAATGGTGGCTCGGACTTAGAAGTCCATCCCGCCGCCCATGCCGCCCATGCCGCCACCGCCGCCCATGGGGGCGCCGCTGTCCTTCTTCGGAGAGTCGGCGATCATGGCTTCGGTGGTGACGAGCAGGCCGGCGACCGAGGCCGCGTCCTGCAGGGCGGTGCGCACGACCTTGGCCGGGTCGATGATGCCGGCCTGGATCATGTCGACGTACTCTTCCGTCTGGGCGTTGAAGCCGTAGGACTCGGAGCTGGTGTTGTCGGTGATCTTGCCGACGACGATGGAGCCCTCGACGCCAGAGTTCTGGGCGATCTGACGGATCGGGGCCTCGAGCGCCTTCAGCACGATCTTGATGCCGGCCTGGACGTCGGGGTTGTCGCTCGAGAGGGCGGCGACCGCCTTCTTGGCGCGGAGCAGGGCGGTGCCGCCGCCGGGGACGATGCCCTCTTCCACCGCAGCGCGGGTGGCGTTGAGCGCGTCGTCGACGCGGTCCTTCTTCTCCTTGACCTCGACCTCGGTCGCGCCGCCGACGCGGATGACCGCGACGCCGCCGGCGAGCTTGGCCAGGCGCTCCTGGAGCTTCTCACGGTCGTAGTCCGAGGTGGTCTCCTCGATCTGCGCCTTGATCTGCCCGACGCGCGCCTCGATGTCGGCCTTCTCGCCCGAACCGTCGATGATCGTCGTGGTCTCCTTCTCGATGCGGATCCGCTTGGCGCGGCCGAGCATCGGCAGGGTGACGTTCTCGAGCTTGATGCCGAGGTCCTCGGCGATCATCTGGCCATGCGTGAGGATCGCGATGTCCTCGAGCATCGCCTTGCGGCGATCGCCGAAGCCCGGCGCCTTCACGGCCGCGACCTTCAGGCCGCCGCGCAGCTTGTTGACCACGAGGGTGGCGAGCGCCTCGCCCTCGATGTCCTCGGCGATGATGACCAGCGGCTTGCCGGTCTGCACCACGGCCTCGAGCACCGGCAGCATCGCCTGGAGCGACGACAGCTTCTTCTCGTGGATGAGGATGTAGGGGTCCTCGAGCTCGGCGACCATCTTCTCCGCGTTCGTGATGAAGTACGGGGACAGGTAGCCGCGGTCGAACTGCATGCCCTCGACGACGTCGAGCTCGGTCTCGGCGGTCTTGGCTTCCTCGACGGTGATGACACCCTCGTTGCCGACCTTCTGCATCGCGTGGGCGATCATCTCGCCGATTTCCTTGTCGCCGTTCGACGAGATCGTGCCGACCTGGGCGACCTCCTCGGACGAGGCGACCTTCTTGGAGCGCGCGATGATGTCCTTGACCGCGGCGGCCGTGGCGAGGTCGATGCCGCGCTTCAGGTCCATCGGGTTCATGCCGGCGGCGACGTACTTGGCGCCTTCGCGGACGATCGCCTGGGCGAGCACGGTCGCGGTGGTGGTGCCATCACCGGCGATGTCGTTGGTCTTCGAGGCCACTTCGCGCACCATCTGGGCGCCCATGTTCTCGAACTTGTCGGAGAGCTCGATCTCCTTGGCGACGGTGACGCCGTCCTTGGTGATGCGCGGCGCGCCGAAGCTCTTCTCGATCACGACGTTGCGGCCCTTCGGGCCGAGCGTCACCTTGACGGCATCCGCGAGGATGTCGACGCCGCGGAGCATCTTGTCGCGCGCGTCGGAGGAGAAACGAACGTCTTTCGCTGCCATGTGCAGGATTCCTTTTCGTTGGTGGAGAAGCCCCAAGACCCGGGCGGGCCTCGAAGGGCGGTTACGTCAGGTGTCCGAAGACCTCAGGCGACGACGCCCATGATGTCGGATTCCTTCATGATCAGGAGATCCTGACCGTCGATCTTGACCTCGGTGCCCGACCACTTGCCGAACAGGACGCGGTCGCCGGCCTTGACGTCGAGCGCGTTGATGCGGCCGGCCTCGTCGCGGGCGCCCGGGCCGACGGCGACGATCTCGCCTTCCTGCGGCTTCTCCTTGGCGGTGTCGGGGATGATGATGCCGCCCTTGGTCTTCTCTTCGCCTTCGATGCGGCGGACGACGACCCGGTCGTGCAGCGGACGGAACTTCATGAGCTGCCCTCTTGTTTGAATTCGCAAATCGGCGTTGATGCCGCGGAGACCCGCGTCCAACCCTGGCCGTTAGCACTCGTGGAAGATGAGTGCCAAGGCTGCGGGCGAGATAGCGGTGGCCCCTTGGCGAGTCAAGTCTGTCGCACCCCGCGGCGGCCGTCGCGCGCCGGGTTTCTCCCCTTCATCGCAAGCGCCGACGGAATTCCCTTTCATGCTCAGCCTGCACGGCCCCGAGGGCGCGCTCGCGCCGAGCGACACCGGCGGCCGCGCCGCCGTCCCGACCCAGACCGTGTGGATCGACCTCAACGATCCGACCCCCGAGGAGGCCCGGGCGGTGGAGGAGGCCACCGGCATCCGCGTGCCCTCGCGCAAGGCGCTGTCCGAGGTCGAGAGCTCCAGCCGCCTGCGCCGGCTGAAGAACGGCCTGTCGCTCTCGACGCCGATGGTGACCTTCGAGAGCACCGACTCGCTGCTCAAGCCGCTCGGCTTCGTCCTGACGCCGGACCACCTCGTCACCGTGCGCTTCCACGAGCTGCGCGCCTTCACCGAGGTGCGCAAGCGGATCGACGAGGGGGAGGTCGCCAAGACCGGGATCGAGGTCTTCCTGCTGCTGATGGAGGAGCTGGTCGACAGCCTCGCCGATGCGCTCGAGGACATGGGCGCCGAGCTCGACGGCCTCTCGACGCGGATCTTCGACTTCGACGTGCGCGCCCGACCGTCGAAATCCGACGAGAAGGCCCCGCCGCGCCGCCGCGACCTGGCGCTGAAGCGCATCCTGCGTGGCATCGCCCGCCGCGGGAAGGTGCTCGGCAAGATCCGGGCGAGCCTGCTCGGCCTTGAGCGGATCGTGCCCTTCGTCGCCGGAGCCTGCGAGCAGGTGCTGGCCCAGGAGGAGACCGATGCGCGCTTCGAGACGATCCGCAGGGACATCGAATCCCTCGACGAGTTCGAGACCCGGCTCTCGGAGAACGTCCAGTTCCTCCTCGACGCGGCCTTGGGCCTGATCAACATCGAGCAGAACAACGTCTTCCGCGTCCTCACCGTCGTCTCGGTGGTCGGCGTCCCGCCGACGCTGATCGCGTCGATGTACGGGATGAACTTCAAGCACATGCCCGAGCTGGATTGGGCCTACGGCTACCCCTACGCGCTCAGCCTGATCCTCGCGAGCGCGATCATCCCGATCGTGGTGTTCCGCATCAAGGGCTGGTTCTGAGGCGGCGCGTCAGAGGACATCGCGCCGCTCGATCACGGCGAGGATCGTCTCGCGGACGCCGTCGAGGTTTTCGTCGATCTCGGCGTTGGCGATGCGGACGACCTCGAACCCGCATCGTCCGAGCCATTCGGTCCGAACGGCATCGGACGCGATCGCGGCCTGCGATCCATGCGTCGCACCCACGACCTCGACGACGCGCTTCGCCTCGATGCAGGCGAAATCGACGACGTAGCGATCGATCAGCCATTGCCGCCGGAACTTGCGCCCGTTCAGCTGCCGATTGCGGAGGACGCGCCAGAGCCGTGCCTCCGCACCGGTCTCCGCCGCCCGCAAATTCTTCGCACGCTGCGTCGGGTTCGGCATGCCATGACCTTACCTCACACGCCGACGCGACCTCGCGGATGCGCGACGCACACCCTCTCCCGTTCGGGAGAGGGTTGGGGGGAGGGGACAGGTTCATCCGGAGAAGGCGCATCCCTCACCCTGTCCCTCTTCCGGACGGGAGAGGAGACCCGCGCTTCCCCCTATAGGAAGTGTAGATCGTCCTGCCCTTCTCCCCCTGGGAGAAGGGACCCGCGGTTCACCCCACGATCGCCGAGAAGTCTGCGACTTCGCGGGTTGCGGCGCGCAGTGCGTTGAGGAGGGCGAGGCGGTTCTCGCGAAGCGCCGCGTCGTCGGCGTTGACGGTGACGTGCTCGAAGAAGGCGTCAACCGGCGCGCGCAGGTGCGAGAGCGCCCGCATCGCGCCGGCAAAATCCTCCTTCGCGACCGCCGCCGAGGCCTCGGCCCGCGCCGTCGCCAGTGCCTCGGCCAGCGCCCGCTCCTCGGGCTGGCCGGCGGCGGCGAGCGCCGCATCGGGCTCGGCATCGTAGGCGCGGCCGTCCTTCTTTTCCTCGATGCGCAGGATGTTCGAGGCGCGCTTCACGCCGGCGAGCAGGTTCCTGCCGTCCTCGGTGTCGAGGAAGGCGCCGAGCGCCTCGACCCGGCGGACCGCCATCAGCAGGTCGTCCTGGCCGGGTAGCGCGAAGACCGCATCGATCAGGTCGTGGCGGGCGCCCTTGTCGCGCAGGTAGACCTTGAGGCGATCGGCGAAGAAGGCCAGCAGGTCGGCGACGCGCTGGGCCGACGGGCTTCGGTCGGCCTCGCCGTCGGTCTCGACGATTGCGGAGAAATGGAAGCCGGCCGAGCCGAGATCGTCCTCGCGGATGCTTGCGGGCTCGGCGGAGGCGGCCGGCGCGCCACGGGTTTCCGCGATGGCGAACTGTCGGTTGGCGACGCTCGAAAGCGGCAGCCGCAGGGACCGCTCCAGCGTGGTCCGGATCACCCCCAAAGCCGCCCGCCGCAGCGCGTACGGGTCCTTGCTCCCGGTCGGCTTCTCGTCGATCGCCCAGAAGCCCACCAGCGTGTCGAGCTTGTCGGCGAGCGCCACCGCCACCGAGACCGGATCGGTCGGCACGCGGTCGCTCGGCCCGACCGGCTTGTAGTGCTCCTCGATCGCGGCACAGACGCTCGGGTTCTCGCCCTGGAGCGCGGCGTAGCGGGCGCCCATCAAGCCCTGCAGCTCGGGAAACTCGCCGACCATCTCGGTGACGAGGTCCGCCTTGGCGAGCCGCGCGGCGCGCTCGGCGAGGTCGGCATCGGCGCCGACGAGGGGGGCAAGCTCACGCGCGAGCGCCGCGATGCGCTGCACCCGCTCGCCCTGCGTCCCGAGCTTTTCGTGGAACACGATGGTGTCGAGCTTCGGCAGGCGGTCCGCGAGGCGGATCGCCTTGTCGGTCTCCCAGAAGAACTTCGCGTCCGAGAGCCGGGCGCGGACCACGCGCTCGTTGCCCGCGGTGATCGCGGCGCCGCCGTCCGTGGCGACGAGGTTCGAGACCAGGATGAAGGCCGGTGCCAGCGCGCCGCCGGCGTCGCGCACGACGAAGCATTTCTGGTTGGCGCGGATGGTGGCGCGCACCGCCTCGCCCGGGATGTCGAGGAAGCTTTGGTCGAAGGTGCCCATCAGCACCACCGGCCATTCGACGAGGCCGGCGACCTCCTCCAGCAGGCCCTCGTCCTCCACGAGCTCGAGGCCGCGGGCGAAGGCGAGGTCGCGGGCGTCGTGCAGGATGATGTCCTTGCGGCGATCCGCATCGAGCACGACCTTGGCGCGCTCCAGGCTCCGGACGTAGTCGTCGAAGCGACGGACCTCGATCGCGCCGGGCGCCAGGAAGCGGTGGCCGTAGGTGGTGGTGCCCGACGGGATGCCGCCGACCTCGAACGGCACCAGGTCCGGCGTCTCGGTCTCCGGGCCGAAGGTCGCGACGATCGATTGCAGCGGGCGCACCCAGCGCAGGGCGCCCGCCTGCGCCGAGGCCGCCCCCCAGCGCATGGATTTCGACCAGGGGAAGCTCTTGATGATCGCCGGCAGGATCTCGGCCAGCACGTCCAGCGTCTCGCGGCCGGGCTTTTCGATCACCGCGAGGTAGAACTCGCCCTTCTTCGGGTCGATGATCGTCCGCGCCTGGTCGAGGCTCGTCAGCCCGGCGCCGCGCAGGAAGCCCTGCACCGCGGCGCCCGGCGCGCCGACCTTCGGTCCGCGCCGCTCCTCGCGCAAAGCCTCGCCGCGCGCGGGTAAGCCGGCGATGTGGAGCGCCAGCCGGCGCGGGGTCGCGAAGGCCTTCGCGCCGTCGTAGAGGAAGCCGCGCTCGACCAGCGCGTCGGTGACGAGCTTCTTCAGGTCCTCGGCCGCGCGCCGCTGCATGCGGGCCGGGATTTCTTCGGAGCGGAGTTCGAGCAGCAAATCGGGCATGGCCGCGGGAATAGACGCCCGCTCCGCGTCCGTCGAGACGGAGCATGCGGAGAGGCGCGGGATGCCGCCGCTGATCTGCGCGTCGCGCTCGGGCTAGGGCAGCTTCGCAGAAAGGATCGTCACGAGATCCCAGGTTTGCGCCGTCGTCGAGCGCACGTCGGCGATCAGCCAGCGCCCGTTCTCGCGCACGAGATCGTAGCGCAGGTCCTGCGGCGTGCCGTTGTGGAAGGTCGCCTGCACCTCCGCACGCGCGTCGTCGGATGCGAGCATGGTGAGCTTCAGGGTCTTCTCCCAGTTCGCCTCCGTGTCCTGCCCGTTCACGTAGAAGGCGAAATCCAGTCGGCCGACCTCGTTTCCGGCCTCGCGCCGGTCCCGCTCGTAGAGCGAGCGCAGGCCCGCGGCATAGAAGCCGACCGCGCCGATATCGTCCTTGGCGTAGAACGCGCGCACGGTCTCGACCGGGTCGGTGGCGGACTGGGCGAAGGCCGGAGCAGCGCCGAGGGCGAGCAAGGCCAGGGCGGCGAACGCGAACCGGTTCATGCCGCCGCCGGCGCGCCGCCGGCCTCCGTCAGCAGCCAGGCCGCGCCGCAGGCCTTGGCCAGCTCACGCACCCGCAGGATGTAGCTCTGGCGCTCGGTCACTGAGATCACGCCGCGGGCGTCGAGCAGGTTGAAGACGTGGCTCGCCTTGATGCACTGGTCGTAGGCCGGCTGAACCATGCGGTGGCGCGCGCCCGCGCGCTCGGGCGCGCCGGCGTCGAGGTAGAGGCGGCAGGCCTTCTCGGAATCGGCGAACTGGCGGAACAGCATCGCCGTGTCGGCCGCCTCGAAGTTGTGCCGCGAATACTCCTGCTCGGCCTGCAGGAATACGTCGCCGTAGCTCACCCTGTCCGCGCCGACGCCGCCGTTGAAGTTCAGATCGTAGACGTTCTCCACGCCCTGCACGTACATCGCCAGGCGCTCCAGCCCGTAGGTCAGCTCGCCCGCGACCGGTGCGCATTCGAGGCCGGCGACCTGCTGGAAGTAGGTGAACTGGCTCACCTCCATGCCGTCGCACCAGCATTCCCAGCCGAGACCCCAGGCACCCAGCGTGGGGCTTTCCCAGTCGTCCTCGACGAAGCGGATGTCGTGCAGGGCGAGATCGACGCCGATCGCAGCGAGCGATTCGAGGTAGAGCTCCTGCAGGTTCTCGGGGTTCGGCTTCAGGATGACCTGGAACTGGTAGTAGTGCTGCAGCCGGTTCGGGTTCTCGCCGTAGCGCCCGTCCTTCGGCCGGCGCGAGGGCTGGACGTAGGCGGCCTTCCACGGCTTCGGGCCGAGCGCGCGCAGCGTCGTCGCCGGGTGGAACGTGCCCGCCCCGACCTCCATGTCGTAGGGCTGCAGGATCACGCAGCCCTTGGCGGCCCAGAAGCGCTGCAGGGTCAGGATCAGGCCCTGGAACGACGTTTTCGGGCTGAGATCGGCATCGCTCGGCATGGGCGCTTCTTCGTCGTCAGGCAGGGGAGGCGGCAGCGTTTAAGCGCGGGCGACCGCATTGGGCAACCGAGACGCCGGCGCGGGTGCGGGCGCACACCGAATGCGGCGCAATTTCGGCAGACAAGCGGAACCGTATCGCGACGGCCAAGTTTATTGCCCAACACTGGGATATCGGCCGCCCGCCCCGGCCGAACGCGACGGAACAACAGTCATGCGCAGCCTCGCCAACAAGAACGTCACCGTCTTCGCGGTCCTCGTCGCCGCCTCGCTCGTCGCGACACCGCTGGTAATGAGCGCCAGCAGCGCGCTGGCCACCGTGGACGACGTCTCGTCGGTGGCCGTGCCGGTCGCGGTGGCGCCCGTCGCCGCGCCGGCCGTCAAGTCCGAGGGCTGCACCCGCAAGGTGCGGTTGGTCTACAGCGGGTACGGCACGCCGGACGCCGCCTGCCTCGCGCGCTGAGCGCGCCGTCGTGTGGCGGCCTTGCGGCCTGCGCGCGACATCGCCTCACAGGCCGTAACGCGCCCAGGCCGCACGCTCCTCGATCGCGGCGATGGCCTCGTCAGCCAAGCCGATCCCGCCCGGCGCCCCGCGGCGCAGCAGGCGGGCGACGAACGACCCCTTCGCCTCGGCGATCAGCCTCAGGTCCACGTCCTCGCCGAAACGGGCGCGCAGCGTCGAGCGGATGTCGCCGACCGCGTCGACGAGCCCGAGCTCGAGAGCCTGCCGTCCCGTCCAGATCGCCCCCGTGAACAGGTTCTCGCCGGACCTCAACGTCGGGCGACGCGTCGTGACGAGACCGGTGAACAGGTCCTGCACGTCGGCCTGGATGCGCAGCAGGCGCTCGACGTCGGCCGGGTTCTCCGGCCGGAACGGATCGAGCATCGCCTTGGCGTCGCCCTGGGTGTGGACGCGGCGCTCGACGCCGATGCGCGCGAGCAGCTTGTCGAACCCGAAGCCGGCCGAGACGACGCCGATCGAGCCGACCACCGAGGTCGGGTCGGCGACGATGGTGTCGGCCGCGCAGGCGATCATGTAGCCGCCCGACGCCGCCACGTCCTCGACGAAGGCGTAGACCGGCAGGTTCTTCTCCACGGCGAGATCCCGGATGCGCCGGTGGATCAGGTGGGATTGCGCTGGCGCGCCGCCCGGCGAGTTGATCACGATCGCCACGGCGACCGCGCCCGGCATCGCGAAGGCGCGCTCCAGGCTGCCCGCCACCGTGGCGATCGAGAGGCCCGGGCGCAGCGGCGAGACCGCGCCGATGGCGCCGTTCAGGCGCACCACGGCGACGCGCGGCCGCGTCTTGCGAAAGCGCGCCGGCAGGAGCGCACGCACGAAATCCGGAACGGCGAAGGACATGGAGATCCGATGGTGGGAGAAGGCCCGCGTCGGGGGAGGTGGTCATCGCCGGCCCCGCGGCAAGGCTTGCGGCGCAGGGCGCGTCGTTTCGCGGCCTGCCGATCGAACCGAATCGTGCCGGCCGCCGTTTCCGGCGCGGCGGAGCGTTCTCCGCCCGGGCGGGGCCCGACCCCTCGCCCGTCCCACAGGCAAGGAGAGGACGTCTCGATGCGATCCTGGAGATTTGTGATGGTCGTGCTCGCGCTGCTCGGCGGCGCGACGGGCCTGAGCCTCTCGGCAAAGGCCGCCCCGATGACGGTGCCGATCACCGCCGCGCAGAACGATGCCGCGCCGCTGGTGCAGAATGCCCGCTGGCACGGCCGCCGCCATTGGCATCGCCACCATCGCTGGCACCGGCATCACCGCTGGCACCGTCACCATCACTGGCGCCGGCATCATCACCACCACCATCACGGTCATCATCGCCGGCTGCGGTTCTACTGAGGTTTTGCGAGGGGGGCGTCCGGGACGCTCCCCTCTTTTCACCCGTCGCGGATGTTTTGCGCTGCATGCACCTTCACGCCGGCCAGGGCCGGCCACGGTGCAGGGCGTCCGCCTCGGCGGTGAAGCCGCCGTCCGCCCCCTGCAGGACGAGCGGCGGATGCAATTCGAGCGCGGCACGGCTTCCCTTGGTCGCGCGGACGAGGATGCGGATCGCCGGACGCTCGGCGCGGGCGTGGACCGGACGGATCGCGACGCCGCCGAAACGGTTGCGCAGGGCTTCGAGGCAAAGCGGCAGGGCGTCGACCCGATGGATCAACCCGAGCCGACCGTCCGGTCGAAGCAGGTCGGTGCAGGTCCGGATCCAGCGCTCCAACCCGCCCACAGGGAAGTCGTGGGCGGCGGCCTTGCCCGCGTCCGGCGACGGGCGGTGACGTCCCGCCTCGAAGAACGGCGGGTTGGTGAGCACGATGTTGGCGCAACCCGTTGCGAGGCCGGCGCTGCGGCGATCAGCACCGGAGGCGAGCACGTCGGCCTCGACCACCGTCACCCGGTCGGCCATCGCGTTCAGCTCGGCGTTCCGGCGCGCCAGCGCGGCGATCTCGGGCGCGCGCTCGACCAGCACGATGCGGCTGCCGGGTTCGCGGATGCCGACGGCGAGCCCGACCGCCCCCGTCCCGGCCCCGACGTCGCAGACGACGTCGCCCGGCTTCGGCTCGATCCACCGCGCCAGCAGGACCGCGTCGGTCCCGGCTCGATGGTTGCCGCGCGGCGGCTGCAGCAGGCGCAGGGTTCCGCCGAGAAAGTCGTCCGGCACCTCGGCCATGATCAGGGGTTCGCGTCGCGAAGCTCGTGCGCGAGCCCGGCGTCGCGCAGGAGCCGGCGCGCCTGCGCGGCATGATCGCCGGGCACCAGCAGGCGCCGGGGGAAGGCGCCGATCGAGCCCTCCATCAGGCTCATGTGGTTGTCGGCAACGAGCACCGGAATGTCGGCGCCTTCGAGCAGCGATTGCGCGAAGCCGATCAGGACGATGTCGTTGGTGCGGATCAGCTCGGTCATCACAACCCTGTTCGCGATGGAGGGCGCTTTCGTCGCGTGCGCGCTGGCGTGCGCCGGCACCATATCCGGTTTCGCGGACGCATGTTGCGGTGCCCTCAAGCGCATGCGAAGGGGTGGCGCATCGCGCGCTGCAGTCGAAATCGGTCTGGAGGCATCGGACCTTGGGTGTCGTCGTTTCCATCGAAGAAGGCCGCCCCGACGCGGAAGCGAGCCTCGCCGACCTCGTGGCCCTGGTGTCGGGCGGCATGGAGCGGGTGAACGCCCAGATCCTGTCGCGCACCGGTTCCGACGTGGCGATGATCCCCGAGGTCGCCAACCACCTGATCGATTCCGGCGGCAAGCGCCTGCGCCCGATCCTCACCCTGGCGAGCGCCGACCTCTGCGGCTATTCCGGCCACGACGGGGACGTGAAGCTCGCTGCCAGCGTCGAGTTCATGCACACCGCGACCCTGCTGCACGACGACGTGGTGGACGGCAGCGACATGCGCCGCGGCAGAGTCGCCGCGCGGATCAAGTGGGGCAACGAGGCGAGCGTGCTCGTCGGCGACTTCCTGCTTGGGCAAGCGTTCCGGATGATGGTCGAGGTCGGCTCCCTGCGCGCCCTCGACATCCTCTCGGCCGCCGCGACGGTGATCGCCGAGGGCGAGGTCATGCAGCTCACCGCTGCCAAGAACACCGGCACCTCGGAGGACGCGTACCTCGCGGTGATCCGTGCCAAGACCGCGGAGCTGTTCGCCGCCGCCTGCGAGGTCGGTCCGGTCCTCGCCGGGCGCCCGGTCGCCGAGCAGGAGGCCTGCCGCGCCTACGGCATGAACCTCGGCATCGCCTTTCAGCTCATCGACGACGTGCTCGACTACGGCGGCACCAGCGCAGCGCTCGGCAAGAACGTCGGCGACGATTTTCGCGAAGGCAAGATCACCCTGCCGATCGTGCTCGCCGTCCGCCGCGGCACCGAGGAGGAGCGCGCCTTCTGGCGCCGGACTCTGGAGCAGGGTGCGCTGGAAGACGGCGATCTCGAGACCGCGCACGCGATCCTGCGGCGCCACCACGCCCTCGAGGAGACGGTCGCCCGCGCGCGCGACTACGGCACGCTGGCACGGGATGCGCTCGATCCCTTCCCCGAAAGCCCGATGAAGTCGGCGCTGCTGCAGGTCGTGGATTTCTGCGTTTCGCGCGTCCACTGATCCGCACGCGGCGGCCCTCGAACCACTCCACAGATCCTCTCGACGCCTCCGCCCGTCCGTCAGCGCAGGTAGGTCGCGACCGTCCACCACGTCGGCTGCGTCGAACCGATCGCGCGCGCGGCCCGCGACGCCGAATGACGATCGGCGAAGACCGCGAACACCGTCGCGCCCGAACCCGACATCCGCGCAAGCCGGCAGCCCGCCTGGGTGCGGAGCGCCGCGAGCGCGGTGCCGATCGCCGGCGCCACGGTCAGCGCCGGGGCCTCGAGGTCGTTGCGCGCCGGCCCGATCGCCGCGACCAGAGCCTCGACCCCGGATCCCGGGCCGATCTCGGGATGGGGCACGCCGTTCAAGGCATCGCCGACCCGGAGGCCGAGCGCCTTGAACACCGGTGCCGTCGGCACCGGCACGCCGGGGTTGATCAGCACCGCCGGGAACGGCTGCATCCCGAGCGCCGGGCCGATCTCCTCGCCGGCGCCGCGCATCATGCGGGCCCGCGGATCAAGGCAGACCGGCACGTCGGCCCCGGTGGCCCGCGCGGCGGCGACCACCGCCGGATGGTCGAAGGGCAGGCCGTTCAGCTCCGCGAGCAGGCGCAGCGCCGCGGCCGCATCCGACGACCCTCCGCCGATCCCCGCCGCCACCGGCAGCCGCTTGACGAGATCGAACGCGCCGAGCCTGAGATCGGGCAACGCCTCCGCGAGGTGCCGGGCCGCCCGCACGACGAGGTTGTCGCCGGTCGGGCCGGCCGGTCCCGCGGTTGGGCCGCTCACAGAGAGCGACAGCTCCGGGCCGGGATCCAGCGTCAGCGCATCGCCGACGCCGGCGAACGCCACGAGGCTTTCCAGCACGTGATAGCCGTCGCCGGGGCGACGCCCGAGCACGTGCAGGGTCAGGTTGATCTTCGCCGGGGCGCGGGTGGTGAGCAGGGGCACGGGCTCTCGTCGGGGCGATGACTTGGAGCGGCAGGCCATACGAGGCGGGCGCCAGCGCGGCAACCCGCAGGCGTACGCCCGGCATTGTCGGCCCGCCAAGGCCGGCCTAGGATCGCACGGTGTCCCGATCCGAATACGCCGATCCGCTGCCGGACGACCTCGCCACGTTGATCGCGGCGATCCGCACCCGCATGCGACCGCGGGCGATCTGGCTGTTCGGGAGCAGGGCCCGCGGCGATCATCGTGCCGACAGCGATTGGGACCTCGTCGTCGCGGTGCCGGACGATGTTTCCGACGATGCGCTCGATCCCATCATCGGGTGGTCGATTGGCCGCGAAGCCGGCATCTCCGCCACGATTCTCGCCGCCCGCGAAAGCGAGCTGGCCGAAAGCTGGGGCGTCCCGAATACCCTGAGCTATGCCCTCGCCCGCGAAGGCCTGAGACTCGATGTCCAAGGGGCGTAGGATCGCGACCTGCCTCGAGCTTGCCCGCGATTGTGCGAAGGATGCTCGCATCCTGCTCAAGGCCGAGTCGCGGAACGCTGCCTACTTGGCGTCGCAGGCCGCCGAGCACCTGATCACAGCCGTCGCCACGGCCGAGGGCATCCACATCGAGCGGAAGGACACCCACCAGCTCGATACCATCGTTCGGAAGATCCCGGAGGAAAACCCGGATCGCCGGGCGCTCGCAGCGATCACGTTCCTGGAAGCCTCCGCGACCAGCTATCGCTACGGGACACCGACAGGGCGTGTTCCGACGACTCCGTCGTCCGACCGCGTCGAGGACGCACTGGCAGTGATCGATGGGCTGATCGTATCCCTCGAAGAGCATTTCGCGATCGAAGCCGAAGTCGGCGGGACCGCGTCGAACCCGGTCCCGCGTCGATAAGCCTGCTTCAGCCGCCGCTCTTCTTGTCGGCCGAGCCCGGCGCCTCGCTCGGGGCCGGGGCGCCCTTCGGCAGTTCCGGGTTCTCGGCGTTGTGCGGTGCGGCCACCGGAGCCGGCGGGTTCTCCGCCGTGGCGGTCGGCTTGTCGGTATCGGGCAGGCCGTTCTTCAGCTTCTCGTTGATCTGCACGAGGTCGTCGGGCTCGGGGTTCAGGTCCTTGGCGTGCTGCCACTGGAACTTGCCTTCGAGGCGCCGGCCGGAGCGCCAGTAGGCGTCGCCGAGGTGGTCGTTGATGGTCGGGTCGCCCGGCTTCAGCTCCACGGCCTTCTCGAGCTCGCGCACCGCGTCGTCCCAGCGCCCGAGGCGGAAATAGGCCCAGCCGAGGCTGTCGACGATCATGCCGTCGCGCGGGCTGGCGTCGGCCGCCTGCTTCAGCAGCTTGAAGGCGTCGTCGATGTTGATCTTCTGGTCGACCCAGGAATAGCCGAGATAGTTCAGCACCTGCGCCTTCGCCGCCGGCTGGCTCGCCGGCACGAGCTCCAGAGCCTTCTTCAGGTCGGCCTCGGCCTTCGGCCATTGCTTGGCCCGCTCGTAGGCGGTGCCGCGGAAATAGTAGGTCGTCCAGAAGTTCGCCTGCGGCCGGTCGCCGATGAGCGCGATCGCGCGGCTGTAGGTCTCGGCCGCCTCCTCGTACTTCTTGCGCGAGCGCTGCACGTTGCCGAGCGCGGTGATGACGTCGATGTCGTCGGGATGCGCCTTCATCGCGGCGTCGAGGTACTGCAGCGCCTCGTCGCCCTTGCCGGCCTGCTCGAGGTTGAGGCCGATCTGGATGTCGGCGTTGAGCTTCAGCGGCGAGGTCGCCGGGATCTGGGCGTAGGCCTCGTTCGCCTTCTCCGGCTGCTTCATCCGGTCGAGGGTGTCGGCGAGCGTCAGGCGCGCCAGCGCATGCTCGGGGGCGAGGTAGAGGGCGAGCCGGAGGTAGACCACCGCCGGCAGCTCGTCGCCCTGCGTCGAGCCGGCCGAGCCGAGCCCGTACAGCACCTCGCCGGCGCCTTCCTGCGCCGTGGTGACGAGGCGGGCGAGCGGCTTGCCGGCCTTCAGCTTGTCGAGGGCATCGCGCACGATCGGGTGGCGCGGCATCAGCGCGTCGAAGTCGGTATAGGCCTGGATCGCGAGGTCGGTGCGGCCGGCATTGGCCTCGAAGCGCGCGTAGGCGTCGACGATGCGCAGGGTGTTCTTGTCGGCGTCGTAGGCCGCCTTGAGGCGGCGCTCCGCCTCGGCCTGGTCGCCGGTGACGCTGGCGATCAGGCCGGCATGATAGTCGCGGAAGGTGTTGTAGTAGCGCTCGCCCTTGAGCTTGCTCACGGTCTCGAGGGCGCGCTTGCCGTCGCCGGCACCCGCATAGGCCCAGGCGGTGAGGAGCGTCGCGGTGAGGTCGGCGGCAGCCCCGCGCCCGCTGCGCGAGAAATTCTGGCGGGCGGCGGCCCACTGGCCGGCCTTGATCTGGCGCACGCCGAGCGACAGCTGCGCCAGCCCGTTGGTCGAGTCGCGGTTGACGAGGCGTTCGGCCGCGCGGAACGCGTCGGGCAGGGCGCCGTCGGCGAGCAGCGAGACGAAGGCCCGCTCCAGCAGATCGGTGTTGCGGGGGTCGGCCTTCACCGCCTCGCGGTAGAAGCTCGCCGCCGCCGCGGTGTCGCGGGAGGCCCCGGCGATGTAGGCCGAGAGGAAGTTGCCCTCGAGCGACTCCGCCGGCTCGTACTCCGACATCGGGCTGGATTCGCGCGGCTGCATCGCGAACGCTTGCCCGCCGAGCGACACGCTCGCGGCGAGCGTCAGGGCGAGCACCGTGCGGGTGCGGCGGGGACGGACATCGGTCATGGGCACCGTTCACGGCTCCTGCGGGCGCCTGCCCATCGCGGCCAGGCGGCGCCGAATTCGGCGGGGACACTGGACTCTTCCCGCCATGCCCGCAAGGCGAAAGGATGGCGCGGGCCCGACCGCCGGACGCCGCCGGACCCGCCGCGATTCGATCGTTCCAGGCCCCGACGGACGACCCTTTCGGCTCGCGCGTCCGGTTCCCGCGAAGCGGGTTCGCCGAGCGAATCCGCTCCGCGCGACGTGAATCGCGCGGAGCGGACGAGGCGGATCGATCCGATCACATGTTGGGGTAGTTCGGCCCGCCAGGCCCCTCCGGCGTCACCCAGTTGATGTTCTGGTTGGGGTCCTTGATATCGCAGGTCTTGCAGTGGACGCAGTTCTGCGCGTTGATCTGGTAGCGCACGCCGTCGCCGGCGGCCGCATCCTCGACCCACTCGTAGACGCCCGCCGGGCAGTAGCGCGCGGAGGGCCCGCCGAACACGTCGTGCTCGGAGGTCTTCTGCAGGCCCATGTCCTTGACCTGAAGGTGGGCCGGCTGGTCCTCCTCGTGGTTGGTGTTCGAGAGGTAGACCGAGGACAGCCGGTCGAAGGTGAGCTTGCCGTCGGGCTTCGGGTAGACGATCGGCGTCACCTCGGAGATCGGCTTGGTGCAGGCGTGGTCGGGCTTGCCGTGCTTCAGCGTGCCGAAGATCGAGGCGTTCAGCAGGGTGTTGGACCACATGTCGAGGCCGCCCAAGCCCACGCCCGCGAGCGTGCCGTAGCGCGACCACAGCGGCTTCACGTTGCGGACCGCCTTGAGGTCGGTGCCGATCGCGCTGTCGCGCCAGCCGGCATCGTAGGCGGTGAGCTCGTCGCCCTGGCGCCCGGCCTTCAGCGCGGCGGCGATGGCGTCGGCCGCCTGCATCCCGGAGAGCACCGCGTTGTGCGAGCCCTTGATGCGCGGCACGTTCACGAATCCGGCGGAATCGCCGACGAGGCAGCCGCCGGGGAAGACGAGCTTCGGCACCGATTGCCAGCCGCCTTCCATGATCGCGCGGGCGCCGTAGCCGATGCGCTTGGCGCCCTCGAACACCTCACGGATCATCGGGTGGGTCTTGAAGCGCTGGAACTCCTCGAACGGCGACAGGGTCGGGTTCTCGTAGTTCAGGTGCGTGACGAAGCCGACCGAGAGCAGGTGGTCGTCGAAGTGGTAGAGCCACGAGCCGCCGCCGGCCTTGTTCGGCAGCGGCCAGCCCATCGAGTGCCGCACCAGGCCCGGCTCGAACTTGCCGGGGGCGAGCTGCCACAGCTCCTTCACGCCGAGCCCGTACTTCTGGTGGTCGCTGTGCCGGTTGAGCTGGAACCGGTCGATCACCGTCTTGGTAAGCGAGCCGCGCGCCCCCTCGCCGAAGATCACGTACTTGGCGCGCAGCTCCATGCCGCGGGTGTAGTCCTCGCGCGGCTCGCCCGACTTGGCGATGCCGAGGTCGCCGGTGGCGACGCCGACGACGACGCCCCGGTCGTCGTAGAGCACCTCGGAGGCCGGGAAGCCGGGATAGATCTCGACGCCGAGCGCCTCGGCCTTCGCGCCGAGGTACTTGGTCACGTTCGAGAGCGAGCCGACGAAGTTGCCGTGGTTCGACATGAACTTCGGGAAGAACAGGTTCGGCAGGGTGACGCCGCTGTTCTTGGTCAGGAACAGGAACTCGTCGCGCTCCACCGCGGTCTTCAGCGGCCGCTCGGGATCGTCGCGCCAGTCCGGCACGAGGACGTCGAGGCCCGACGGGTCGATCACGGCGCCCGACAGGATGTGGGCGCCGACCTCGGAGCCCTTCTCCACGACGACCACGTTGACCTCGTCGCCGCTTTCGAGCGCGTGCTGCTTCAGGCGGATGGCGGCGGCGAGCCCGGCCGGCCCCGCGCCGACGACGACCACGTCGAAATCCATGCCCTCGCGTTCGGGATGCGCCATGCCTGTCG
Source organism: Methylobacterium sp. J-059 (assembly GCF_022829485.1). Lineage (NCBI taxonomy): Bacteria > Pseudomonadati > Pseudomonadota > Alphaproteobacteria > Hyphomicrobiales > Methylobacteriaceae > Methylobacterium > Methylobacterium sp. J-059. The sequence continues at coordinate 69,161 of NZ_JAKSYA010000152.1, read as the reverse complement.
TCTCCTGCCGTGTCTCGTTCGTGCGCGCGGACCGTGCGTCTCCGCCGTCCGATCGTTCGATGCGCCGTTGCCGTCGTTCTGAACCCGTTCCAATGTAGGTTGGCAAGCCGCTGCTGGCAGGGGATCGGGCGCGGGAGCGGCCAAGTTGCGCAGCGTCGCGGCCTGACGCCGACCGGAATGCCGCGTTGTCCACAGGCGTGCGAAGCCCCACATGATGCTCATGACCTCGTCGGCGGACGCACAGCGCGACCTGATCGCGTACCTCGATTTCCATGTGGAGAGCGGCGTCGACCTCGCCCTCGACGAGGCGCCCCACGACCGCTTCCGGGAAGCCGACACCCCGGCGCCGACCCTGCGTCGCAGCGCGCCCGTGCGCGAGGCGCAGGTGGACGCGCCGCGCCTGGAACAGCCGGAAGCGCCGCGCCGCGAGCTGCCGCCGCGGGGCGATCCGCCGCCGGCGCCCGAGAAGGCTGCGCCGCGCACCTACGGGCAGTCGGCATCGGCGAAGCCCGAGGATGCGGCGATCGATGCGCGGGCACGGGCGAAGGATGTCGGGACGCTCGAGGAGCTCGAGGCGTTGATGGCGACCTTCGACGCCTGCCCGCTGAAGTTCACCGCGAAGAACCTCGTCTTCGCCGACGGCAATCCGGCCGCGAAGCTGATGTTCATCGGCGAGGCGCCCGGCGCCGACGAGGACCGCATCGGCAAGCCGTTCATGGGCCGCTCGGGCCAGCTGCTCGACCGGATGATGGCGGCGATCGGCCTCGACCGGACCAAGGCCTACGTCGCCAACGTGGTGCCGTGGCGTCCGCCGGGCAACCGCGAGCCGACGATCCAGGAACTGGCCGTGTGCCGGCCCTTCCTGGAGCGCCAGATCGAGCTGGCCGACCCCGACATCATCGTCTGCCTCGGCAGCCCGGCCACGAAGGCGATCACCGGCACCAAGGACGGCATCCTGAAGGCGCGCGGGCGGTTCTACCCCTACGCGATGCCTCACCGCACCGTGCGGGCCCTCGCCACCCTGCACCCGGCCTACCTGCTGCGGCAGCCGATGCAGAAGCGGCTCGCTTGGCGCGATTTCCGGCTGCTGCGCACCGCGCTCGACGGAAAAGCTTGACCGTTCCGGCGGAACCGTCCTTCGGCCTGTGTCATTACCCTGCGACTCGCGATAACGGCGTCGTGAGAACGAGTGGCGGTCGAGACCATGCGCTGGGACGATTTTCGGAGTTCGGACAACGTCGAGGATCGTCGCGGCGAGGGCGGCGGTGGCGGGATGGGCTTCCCGGGCGGCGGCGCCGGCGGCCTCGGCATCGGCGCGATCGTCGTCATCCTGATCATCAGCTGGGTCACGGGCATCAACCCGGCGATCCTGATGGGGGGCGCCGAGCAGATCACCCGTGGCGGCGGCAGCCAGCGCGAGGAGCCCGCCGATCCGCAGACCCAGACGCGCCGCAAGACCGCGCCGACCGACGACAGCGGCCGCTTCGCCTCCAAGATCCTTGGCAACACCGAGGACGTATGGAGCCAGATCCTGCCGAACCAGACCGGCAAGCAGTACACCCCGACGACGATGGTGCTCTACACCGGCGGCACCCGCAGCGGCTGCGGCTCGGCCCAGGCCGCGATGGGCCCGTTCTACTGCCCGCTCGACAAGAAGGTCTATCTCGACACGGGCTTCTTCAAGGAGATGGAGCAGAAGTTCGGCGTGAAGGGCGACTTCGCCTACGCCTACGTCGTAGCTCACGAGGTCGGCCACCACGTGCAGGACGTCCTCGGCATTCTCGGCAAGGTTCAGGCCCGGCAGCAGCAGGCGTCCTCGAAGCGAGACGCCAACGCGCTTTCCGTGCGGATCGAGCTGATGGCCGACTGCCTTGCTGGCGTCTGGGCCAAGAACTCCAACGACAAGTACAACGCGCTCGAGCAGGGCGACATCGACGAGGCGATGAACGCGGCGAGCGCGATCGGCGACGACAAGCTGCAGAAGCAGAGCCAAGGCTACGCCGTGCCGGATTCGTTCACCCACGGCTCGTCCGAGCAGCGCCAGCGCTGGTTCATGAACGGCTACAAGAGTGGCCAGACGAAGTCCTGCGACACGTTCCGGACCGCGAACAACTGACCCTGGCCGGCTTGCTCCCTCCTCTGCGGGGGAAGCGATGCGGCTCACGGCGATTTCGAGCGCTCGGACTAGCACGTGCGGACGCTCGCCGAGCGTCGAACGATGCCGCGATGGCGATGCGGGAGAGAATGGTGGACGGTGCAGGGATCGAACCTGCGACCTTTCCCGTGTGAAGGGAACGCACTACCGCTGTGCTAACCGTCCGTACCGCGCGTCGACACGCAGTCGCCGCGACCGGGGCGACCGGCGCTGGCGCCTTCGATCCCGGGACGAGGGCCTTCTAGGGCGGGGTAGGCGGCGGCGTCAAGCTGCAGAACCGGCGCAACCGCCCACCAATGTCGACGGCCGCGCCGGCTCCGATCGGAAAACTTCCTCGCGACCTACTGGCCGCCGGCGTTGCCGCCGCCGCCGCGGCCCATCTGGGGAACGCCGCGCTCGGGCTGGTCGGCGTTGCCGCCCGCCGCGGAATCCGTCGTGACCGTCGCCGCGCCGGTGCCGGTCGGCGCGACCACGGCGCCGGCCCCGGAGCCGCTGTTCGTGGCGCCAACCGGAACCGCGACGGTGCCCGGCGGCGTGCCCGGCGCGACCTGCTGAGGCGGGTTCGGCTGGCGGATCGGTGCCGGCGCGTTGCTCTGGGCGAAGGCCGGCGTCGCCGCGGCGACGAGGGTGGCGAGGAGGATCGATCGCATCGGAGGGTGATCTCCCTGGATAGTGGACGCCGCGCTGCGCGCAGCCGGTCGAACGACACAGGTCTTCAACCGCGAAACCCGGCGCGCGTTTCCGTCGGTCCTCGCGGGGCGTGCGGCTCCCTCCGTCCGACGGGCTGTGGCCGAGCGGGTCGATTGGGAGTTATGAGCCCAGCATGGCTCCTCTCGTCCGCTTCGCGCCGTCTCCGACCGGCTTCCTCCACATCGGCAATGCGCGCCCGGCGCTGCTGAACGCGCTGTTCGCCCGCGCGCGCGGCGGCCGCTTCCTGCTCCGGCTGGACGACACCGACCGCGAACGCTCGACCGAGGCCTTCGCCGAGGCGATCGAGACCGACCTCGCCTGGCTCGGCATCGTGCCGGATCTACGCGCCCGCCAATCCGACCGGACCGCGATCTACGACGCGGCCGCCGACAGGTTGAAGGCGCTCGGCCGACTCTATCCTTGCTACGAGACGTCGGAGGAGCTGGAGCGGCGGCGCAAGCGCCAGCTCGGCCGCGGCTTGCCGCCGATCTACGACCGCGCCGCGCTCGCCCTCACCGCCAACGAGCGGGCGGCGATGGAGGCCGAGGGCCGTATCCCGCATTGGCGCTTCAAGCTCGAACCGCACGTCGTCGCCTGGGACGACCTCGTCCGCGGCGAGGCCCATGTCGACTGCGCCTCGCTCTCGGACCCGGTGCTGGTGCGGGCCGACGGCAGCTACCTCTACACGCTGCCCTCGGTGGTCGACGACGCCGACCTCGGCGTCACCCACGTGATCCGCGGCGAAGACCACGTCACCAACACCGGCGTTCAGGTGCAGATCTTCGAGGCGCTGGGGGCGACGCTGCCGATCTTCGGCCACCACAACCTGCTGACCACGGTGGACGGGGAGGGGCTTTCCAAGCGCCTCGGCCACCTCTCGCTGCGGTCCTTGCGCGAGGCGGGCTACGAGCCGGCCGCCGTCCGCTCGCTCGCCGTGCTGACCGGATCGGCGGAGGCGGTCCGCGCCGTCGCGACGCTGGACGAGCTCGCCGGCCTCGTCGACCTCGCCCACATCTCGCGGGCGCCGGCCAAGTTCGACCCGCACGAGCTCGACGGGCTCAACGCCCGCATCCTGCACGCGATGCCCTTCGCCGACGCCGCCGAGCGCCTGGACGCGCTCGGCATCCCGGCCGCGGCCGCCGAGCCGCTGTGGCTCGCGGTGCGGGCCAACCTGCACAGGATCGACGAGGTCCGGGACTGGTGGGGGGTGGTGGCCGGGCCGGTGACACCGGTGATCGCAGACGCCGCCGTGACGGCGGCGGCCCTCGACACCCTCCCGCCCGAACCCTACGGACCCGAAACCTGGAAGGCCTGGACGACGACGATCCGCGAGCGGACCGGCGCCAAGGGCAAGGCGCTGTTCATGCCGCTGCGCCTGGCGCTCACGGGGCTGGAGCACGGGCCGGACCTCGCGGGCCTGCTGCCGCTGATCGGCCGGGACCGCACCGGGCGACGGCTCGCCGGAGAGACCGCCTGAGACGCCGCCTCCCGGGCGTATCCTGGAAAAAACGTCGGCCTGCTCTACTCGGCGAGATCGAGGAGATGGCGGCCCTCGCGATCGTCGATCTCGATGATCCACAGGTCGGAATCGAACCGGATCTCCTTGGTCAGGCGCTCCTCCGCATCGAGCGGGGTGCCCTCCCAGACCATCGCCACGAAGCGACGCCCGCCGGTATCCTCGTCCTCGAACAGCGCTTGCGGCGCCGGTCCGTAGAGGTCGGCGCGGCCGTCGAGGCGATCGACCTTGACGAAGATCGCGCCGGCCTCCGCCGCGCCCCGGCGGCGCTGCACCGCGGAGATCCCCTCGACGGCCAGTCGCCGCAGATGGGCCGAAACCCAGAAATCGGAGCGCAGGCGCGGCATGGACCCTCCCGGTGCGGATGCGCGCCGGGCATGCGCCGCGCCGGACCGCGATGCAATCAGGCCGGGGGCAGGGCCGCGCGGGCGGCGAGCTCGCGCAGCGTGCGGCCGGCGGCCTCGCCCTTCACCGGCAGCTTGCGGTCGCGCTCGAACTTCTCGATCGCCGCGCGGGTGGTCGCTCCCATCAGCCCGTCGGCCTTGAGCGGGCCGTAGCCGAGCTTCGACAAGGCCTTCTGCGCCTGCATCACCGCCGGCTGCGGCTTGGGCGGCGCGACGGCACTCTTGGGCGTCACCGAAGCGGTCGTCTCGTCGGATCGGATCAGGTCGGCGATCGGATCGCGGGCGGCGGCCCCAGCGGCCTCTGCTGCCTTCAGAGGCGTGCGCGCCGTCTCGGCCGGCCGGTCGGCATCGGCGACCTTCTCAGGTACCGACCTCGCGGCGGGGTCCTTTCTCGCGGCATCCTTGCTCGCCGCATCCTTGCTCATCGCATCTTGGCGGATCGCGATCTTCGGCAGGATCGGGGCCGGGTGGCGCCCGTTCTGGTAGCCGAGGGCGTTCATCGAGACGACCACCACCGCGCCGAACGCGACCACGCCGCCGAACAGCGCGCCGGGATTGCGCCGGCACATCCGGAACGTCCCGCTGGCGACGGCGCCGAGCATCATCCGCCATTCCGACACGTCGGCGGCGGGCCGGCGCTGCGCCGGGCGGCGGGGGGCCTTGGCCGGGCGGGCGCTGCGGGCGTCTCCGGCGACGGTGATCTCGCGATGGTCGCGCATCTCGGACATTCTGTCTCCCCGTTGCGTTTCGATCAGCCGACGCGGCGCAGGCGCGCGGGATCGTCGATCTCCCGCACCACCGTCGGCCCGGTGTCGAACAGGCCGAGCGGCAGCCGCACCACGGCGCCGTGGGCCGAAGCCCTGCCGGCCGGGCGAACCCGGGCGGTGAGCGGCGCGGTGCCGACCGGGCTCTCGGCCGACCGGCAGGCCCTCGGCAGGCTGACGGTGACCGTGGTCCCGGCATCCGGCGCGCTCTCGATCGCGATCGTGCCGCCGTGCAGGCCGACGAGGCCCTGCACCACCGAGAGGCCGAGGCCGGTGCCCTCGTGGGTGCGCTTGTAGCCGCCGGAGCCGGCCTGGAAGAACGGCGTTCCGAGTCGCGGCAGGTCGGCCTCGCGGATGCCGATGCCGGTATCCGACACGATCAGGTCGAGGCCGGCCGCGGTCCGGCGCAGCGCCACCTCGACGCGGCCGCCGGCCGGCGTGAACTTCACCGCGTTCGAGATCAGGTTGATCAGCACCTGACGGCAGGCGCGCGAATCGGCGGTGATCTCGATCGGGCCGGGCTCGGCGACCTGCGCGAGCACGACGCCGACCGCATCGGCCTTGAGCTTCATCAGGTCGCAGCAGCTGCGCGTCAGCGCCGCCGCGTCGACCAGCTCGGGCGCGTAGTCGAAGTTGCCGCTCTGAATCCGGCTCATGTCGAGCAGCGTGTTGACGACGCTGAGCAGGTGCTGGCCCGAGGCGCCGATGATGCCGGCATATTCCCGCGCCCGCTCCGGTGCGAGCACGACCGCGCCTTCGCCGGCCAGGACCTCGGAGAAGCCGATGATGGCGTTCAGCGGCGTGCGCAGCTCGTGGGTGACGTTGGCCAGGAACCGGCTCTTGACCTCGTCGGCGCGCTCCGCCTCGGCGCGGGCGCGCTCGAGCTCCTCGGCGTGGCGGCGATGCTCGGTCACGTCGCGGGTCACCGCGACGACGCCGACCGGGCCCGACGGCGACTGCGCGATCCGGTGGGCGCGCATCTCGACATGGATCAGCCGCGCGCCGTCCTGGCGCCGGGCGGTCGGGTCGACGTTGAGGCGCAGCTGCACCGTCGCCGGCTTGCCGAGAGCCGCGACATCGCTGATCGCCTGGAGGAAGGCGGGGCGGTCGGCCACGTGCACCCGCTCGAGCAGGCCGTGGCCGCGCAAGCGCATCGCATCGGTGCCGACGAGCGTCTCGGCCGAGGCCGACGCCTCGATCACCCGGCCGTTGACGTCGTGCCAGGTCACGAGGTCGTCGATCGCCGCGAGCAGCATCCGGTCGCGGGCCTCGTTGTCCCGCATGCGCTTGCGCCACTGGCCCTCGTTGCGCATCTGCTCCAGCACCTGCGCGGCGACGTGGCCGATCGCGGTGATGGCGAAGACCGGCATCGCGACGGAGGCCGACAGCGCCATGGTCGGGCTCGTGATGATCCACGATCCGGTGAATGCCACGCAGAGGACGCCGACCATCGCGAGCAGCGACGCCGCGACGGTGGCGCGCTTCGAGCCGGAGACCACCGCCTCGAGCGGGATCGCCACGAGCCAGATCGCGGCGGCCGACTGCACGCCGCCGGTGAGGCTGGCGAGGCACACGACGAGGCCGGTGAGGCCGGCCGACGAGACGGCGTGCGCGATCCACAGCGAGCCGGTGCGCGAGAGCAGGACGGCGGCGAGCACGGGCAGGAACAGGCTGGCGATCGCCAGGACCTCGATGCCCGACGGCACGCCGCGCCACAGCAGGTAGGGCGGCAGGCCGGCCATCATCACCGCGCCGGTGGCGAGGCGCGACACGAGGAAGCGCTCGTGGCGGAAGCGCACGCTGGCATCCTCGATCGCCGATTCATGCACGAAGCTCGCGAGGCGGGCGTCGAGCAGCGCGGGCAGCCGGTGTTGAATACGCAAGGCAGATACGCGCAACGCACAAGACCCAAGACCAGGACGGCCAACAACGCGGCATGCCTGGTAATACTCGGCCTTCGCGCCCCCCGGTTCGGTGACGAACGACTAGATCCCGACCCTCGCAGACCCGGCTTAAACGAGTGTTGCGCGTCGGCCCGCGATGGCCGGGATGCTTTCCACAACGTAACCGTGACTACGCGCAGGGTGTCCCCGTCGGGGCTCGTTCACCATCGAATGCCTTTTAGGCGATCGGTTGACGTTGGATTCAGGAAGCCGGCCCCACCCTCGGCCGTCTTCGACCCGCACGCTTCCCGGATCACCGTCCATGTCGTTCCTGCTGCGAGCCGCCCTGGTGATCGGCGCGTTGTCGTACCTCGCGGCGACCCGCGACCAGCCGGGGACACGCGCGAGCGTTCCGTCCGCACCCGAGATGGCCGATCCGCGCGACGCAGCGTTCCCGGCGCCCGCGACGGGATCGACGTTGCTCGCCACGGTCGGGTCCGCCACGGCCGCCTGGAGCGCGATGCCGGCGGAGTCCCGGCAGCGCCTGGCGCAGGAGGCCATGACCGAGCTCGGCCGGCACGTCGGTCCGCAGGCCGCCTCGCGCGACACCCTCGCGGATGCCGATCGCAAGGCTCCGTGGCGGGGATCGGAGGGGCGCTGAGGCCGTTCGTGCTGGACGATACGACGACGCGGAATGCGTGAGCCCCAGCCGGCGGCCGGCGCGGCCGATCTCAGGACGACTTCCGAGCCCGCATCGGCAGGGGCGTCCGGTTCGCCGGCCGCTCGGCCGCGGCCTGCCGGATCTTGCCCGTGTCCGGCGCATGGTGCGGCTGGTGGGCGTCGGACGCGCCGGTGCGCTCGCGCAGCGGCCGGTCGAGGATCGCCGAGAGCAGGTCGCGGGCGGCGGGACGATCGGTGGTCCGAAACAGGCGGACGAGCTCGAACACCCGCTCGGCCGAGCGCGAGACCGCCTCGTCGAGGGTCAGGAAGACGTAGACCGCCTCCTCCTCGTGGAGGTCGGCGGCGCGCAGGCACAGCGTGAGCAGGTCGTAGCGCGAGCCGGCGTCGGGCGCGCTGCGCAGGAAGTTCGCCGGAAGCCCGAGCCCGTCCGACAGGGCGGCGAGGAAGCCCGGGACGTCGTGGACGGCGGAGAGGCCGAGCAGCATGCCGCCAAGGTCGCGCGGCGGGGGCGGGCAGGGGCGAAGCGCGGCCGTGGCGGCGATCGCCTCGCGGATCGCGTCGCGCCGGATCGGGTCGGCGTGCAGGTAGAGCGGAGCGAGCTCGCCGACGGCGAGATCCGGGCGGGCGAGCAGGAGGCCGGCGAGGTCCGGATCGGTCCGGCCGCGGCCGACGAGGTGCCGGACGTCGCCGCCGCGGAGCGTGATCCCGAGATTGCCGGCGAGCGCCCGGTCGATCGCCGGATCGCCGCGCTGCGCCAGCTCGGCGATCACCGCGCGGGGGAGGCCGGGTCGGCCGGCCATCGCCGAGCCGAGATCGGCGCCGTCGAGGAGCGCGGCATCGATCAGGGCGGGCGAGAGCGTCACCGCCGACCCCAGCACGATGTCGCGGACGCGTCCGCCGCGGGCGGCCAGCGTGGCGAGGACGGATTGCGGCGTGTCGGCGAAGGGCGCGAGCTTCTCCGCGACGATCGCCGCCGTCTCCTCGTCGACGATCGGGATCAGACCGCCGGCGAGCGAGGCGAAGGATTCGAGTTCCGACTTGTCGCGGTTGGCCGCCTGCACGAACAGATCGGTCTGGACCCGCAGGATGACGGGCTTCAGGTCGAGATGCGCGATGCGCGACAGTTCGATCAGCCCGGACAGGTCGGGCGCGACCTCGACGGATGGGGGCATGGCACTTCGGATACGCAGGAACTGGATCGACCATTACGCTAGGGTCGTTTGCGTGAATCGACCTTTAAGCCGCTCGCCGAAGCGACGTGTCGTCCTGCGCCAAGATCGGATCGGCACGAGGCCGATCCGCCTCAGACCTTCGTGCCGCTCACCGTCACCCGGCCCTCGATCGGGTACGCCGGATCGTTGTAGCCGGGCGTCGAGGGATGGCCGGTCACGACGAGGCCGTCGACCAGGGCCTCGTCCTCGGGCGTGAAGCGATAGTCGAGCCCGCCGAGGTAGTCGGTCCATTGTTCCATGGTCCGCGGGCCGGCGATCACCGCGGTCACGGCGCGGTTGTTCATCACCCAGGCGAAGGCGAACTGCCCGGCGGTGATGCCGCGTGCCTCGGCATGGTCCTTCAGGGTGCGGGCGATGCGCAGCGATTCCGGGCGCCATTCCGTCTGCATCATCCGCGCGTCCTGGCGGCCGGCGCGGGTGTCGGCCGGCGGCGGGACGTCGGGATCGTACTTGCCGGTCAGCACGCCGCGGGCGAGCGGCGAGTACGGCACCACGCCGAGGCCGAAATGCGCGCAGGCCGGCAGGTGCTCGGTCTCGGGCATGCGGTTGAGCGCGTTGTAGTACGGCTGGCTCACCACCGGCCGGTCGATGCCGTAGGCGTCGCACAGGCGGCAGATCTCGGCGATCCGCCAGGAACGGTGGTTCGAGACCCCGAAGTGCCGGATCTTGCCCTGGCGAACCAGGGTCTCCATCGCCCGCACGGTCTCGTCGAGCGGCGTCGCGTGGTCCTCCTTGTGGAGGTAGTAGATGTCGATGAAGTCGGTCCCGAGCCGGCGCAGGCTCTCCTCGGCGGCGCGAAGGACGTGGACGCGCGACAGGCCGCGATCGTTCGGCCCGTCGCCCATCGGGTTGGCGACCTTGGTGGCCAGCACCCAGGCATGCCGATCCGTCGCGATCGCGCGGCCGGTGATCGCTTCCGAGGCGCCGGAATTGTAGACGTCGGCGGTGTCGATGAAGTTCACGCCCGCATCCCGGGCGCTCGCGACGATGCGCGCGGAATCGGCCTCGTCGGTGGCACCGCCGAACATCATCGTGCCGAGGCAGATCGGCGAGACCTTGAGGCCCGAGCGGCCGAGCGTGCGGTAATCCATCGGAGGCGGTCCTGCGTCGTGGGGTTGCGGGGGTATCTCGGCCGGGATCGCGGAGCGTCAACCGTCGTCGCAGGTTCGGAACCGGGAATGGCCCGTGCCCGTAACCGGAGGCACATCGCGGCGAATGGGTCGCATGCGCTCCACGCGCCGTGCCGGCCGACCGGGCCGCCAACCGTCATCGACACCGCATGCGAAGAGCCGAGATGTCCCACGCCCTGCCGCTGCCCTGGCTCGACCGCGCCGGACGCCTGTCGCTCCTGAAGCTCGTCGCGTTCCTGCTCGCCGTCGCCCCGGCCGTCTACCTCGCCGGCGCCTACGCGACGAACGCGCTCGGGCCGAAGCCGATCACGGCGCTGATCCACGGCACCGGCGAGTGGACGATCCGCTTCCTGCTGGCCTCCCTCGCGGTCACGCCGCTGCGGCGGGTGGCGAACTGGCCGAAGCTGATCAATGTCCGGCGCCTGCTCGGCGTAACCACGGCGGCCTACGCGCTGGCGCATCTCGCGCTGTACGTGGTCGACCAGAACTTCGACCTCGCCAAGGTCGTCTCCGAGATCGCGCTGCGGTTCTACCTCACGATCGGCTTCGTCGCGCTCGTCGGCCTCATCGCCCTCGGGGCGACCTCGACGGACGCCGCGATCCGGCGGATGGGCGCGAGCTGGTCGCGCCTCCACAAGGCGGCCTACGCGATCGGCATCCTCGGGCTGCTGCACTACTTCCTGCAATCGAAGATCGACGTCTCCGATCCGGTGTTCTGGACCGGGCTGTTCGTGCTGCTGATGGGCTGGCGCCTGATGCAACGGTTCAGGCTGCCGATGCGGCCGTGGTCGCTCGCGCTGCTCGCCGTTGCCGCCGCCCTCGCGACCGCGGGCATCGAGGCGGCCTGGTACGGGATCAAGAGCGGCATCCCGGCCGACCTCGTGCTCGGCGCCAACCTCGACTTTTCCGACGTGATCCGCCCGGCCTGGTGGGTCCTCGCGGTCGGCCTGACGCTGCCCGTCGTCTCCCTCGTGCGCGTGCCGCTGGGTGCGAAGGCGCCGGCGCCGCGGGCGGGCCGTCCGCAGCGCGTCCAGCCGGCCGCATAGGCGCCTTGCTCCCGCCGGCACGCTGACGCACAACCCGGCGCGGCCCCGCGGCGGGCCGAACGGAGCTCGACCTGTCCATGCGCGGTTTCCTGAGCCGATCCTCGGTCGTCCTCGCGCTGGTCTGCCCCGGCGCGGCGCTCGCCGCCTGCCCGCTGCCGGAGGCGCCGCCCGCCTCGGCCAAGCCGGAGAAGCCGGCCCTGCCGGCGAAACCCGCCTGCCTCGATGCCAAGGGCGGGTGCCCCGGCTGGGAGGCCTACAGCTACAACGACGCGATCAAGGCCTACAACCTGCAGCTCCAGGCGTTCCGGCCGATCGCGGAAGGCTACGTGCAGAAGCTCAACGCCTACGTGAAGGCGAGCGCCGATTACGCGCAGTGCGAAGTGAAGTCGATGCAGTAGCGGCCGCCTTCGCGGCCCGATCGGGACATGTTACGCTCGCCACATGAGCGTGAAGCCGAAACCGCGCATGACCGTCGACGAGTTCCTGGCTTGGGGCGAGGGACGACCGGGGCGGCATGAGTTGCTCGACGGCGAGGTCTTCGCGATGTCGCCGGAACGGGTCCGGCATGCCGAGACGAAATTCGCCGCTCAACTCGCGTTGCGGGCTGCCATTCGGCGGGAAGGCTTGCCCTGCCAGGTGCTCCCGGACGGAATGACGATTCGGATCGAACGCACCACGGCTTTCGAGCCTGACGCCCTCGTGCGTTGCGGACCTCGTCTCGATCCAGACACGGTGGAAGTGACGGATCCGGTCATCGTGGTCGAAGTCCTCTCGCCGAGCACGCGATCGATCGATACGGGCGCGAAATTCGCAGGCTACTTCGGCATCCCGAGCGTGATGCATTACCTCCTCATCGACACGGTCAAACGCCTCGCCGTCCACCATCATCGTCGCGCGGACGACGTCATCGAGACGCGTATCGTCTCGGATGGCGTGCTGACCTTCGATCCTCCCGGCATCACCGTCCCGCTCGCCGAACTCTACGACGACGCCTGAGCCGCCTCGCTTGACCCTGCCGGGCGCCGGTGCGAGAGCGCGAGCGAATTTCCGAAGGGACGCCCGCATGACCGCTCGCCTCGACCTCCTGGTGCTCGGCAACGCCATCGTCGACGTCATCGCCCGCACGGACGAGGGTTTCCTCGCCGACCAGGGCGTGCCGAAGGGCGCGATGGCGCTGATCGACGAGCCGCGCGCCGAGGCGCTGTTCTCCGCGATGGGGCCGGCGACGATCGTGTCGGGTGGGTCGGGCGCCAACACGGCGGTCGGCGCGGCGCTGCTCGGCGCCAAGACCGGCTTCGTCGGCAAGGTCCGCGACGACGAGCTCGGCGGCCTGTTCAGCCACGACCTGAAGGCGACCGGCGTCGCGTTCGACGTGCCGGTGGCGACCGACGGACCGGCCACCGCCCGCTGCTTCGTCCTCGTGACGCCCGACGGCGAGCGCACGATGAACACCTATCTCGGCGCCTGCCAGGGCCTGTCGCCGGCCGACCTCGACGAGGCGACGGTCGCGGGCGCCCGCGTCGTCTACCTCGAGGGCTACCTCTGGGACCCGCCGGCCGCCAAGGACGCGTTCCGCAAGGCGGTGACGATCGCCCACGGCGCCGGCAACGCGGTGGCGCTGACCCTGTCGGACGCGTTCTGCGTCGGCCGCTACCGCGACGAGTTCCTCGGGCTGATCCGCGACGGCAGCGTCGACATCCTGTTCGCCAACATCGGCGAGTTGCAGAGCCTGTACCAGACCGACGACGCGGACGCGGCGCTGAAGGCGCTCCGCGACGAGCGCGACGCCCGCGGGCGGCACCTGCTCGGCCTCGTCACGCGCTCGTCCGAGGGCGCGATGGTGGTGAAGGGCGGCGAGATCCGCTCGGTCAAGGCCTCGCCGGTGCGCGATGTGGTCGACACCACCGGCGCGGGCGACCTCTTCGCCGCCGGCTTCCTGGCCGGTCATGCCCGCGGCCTCGACTACGTCACCTCGGCCCGCCTCGGCGCGCTCGCGGCGGCGGAGGTGATCCAACACATCGGCGCCCGGCCGCAGGGCGACCTCGTCGCGCTCGCCAAGGCGCAGGGGCTGATCTGAAGGATCAGGGCCGGAGCAACACCTTGCCCACCGCCTTGCGCCGGCTCAGGATGCCGAGGGCCGCGGCGTAGTCCTCGAGGGGGTAGACGCCGTGCACCCGCGCGGTCAGCCGCCCCTCGGCGACCCATGTGAGCATCTGGCGCTGGTTCTCGCGGTGCACCTCCGGCTCGCGCTCGGTGAAGACACCCCAGTGGACGCCCATCACGTCGAGCTCCTTCAGCAGCATGATGTTGAGGGGCAGGCGGGGAATCTCGCCCGCGGCGAAACCCACGACGAGGAAGCGGCCGCGCCAGGTCAGCGCGCGGAAGGCCGGTTCCGCGAAGGCGTCGCCGACCGCGTCGTAGACCACGTCGACGCCCTTGCCCCCGGTCGCGTCCTTCAGGGCGTCGCGCAGGGTGGCCGGATCGTAGACGAGGCCCACCTCCGCCCCGTGCTGCCGGGCGATGGCGAGCTTGTCCTCCGAGGAGGCGCAGGCGATCACCCGCGCCCCGAGCAGCGCCCCAAGCTCGACCGCCGCGAGACCGACCCCGCCCGACGCCCCGAGCACCGCGAGCCATTCGCCGGGCCGGATCTTCGCGCGGTTGCGCAGGGCATGGAGGGACGTGCCGTAGGTGATCGTGAGGCCGGCAGCCTGCTCGTCGCCCACCCCGGCCGGAACCGGCGTCAGCATGCGTGCGGGCACCGCGAGCCGTTCGCGGCAGGTGCCGTGCTTGGCATGCACGATCACCCGATCGCCGACCCGCACGCCGTCCGCGCCCGGTCCCAGGGCCTCGACCACGCCGCAGGCCTCACCCCCGGGCGAGAACGGCAGCTCGGGCTTCACCTGATAGCGCCCGGCGATGATCAGCGTGTCGAAGAAGTTGAGCGCGGCGACGGTGACCCGCACCAGGGCCTCGCCCGGGCCGGGGACGGGATCGGGCAGCGTCGCGATCGACAGGTCGTCCGGGCCGCCGAGCCGGGTGCACAGGAGAGCCTTCATCGCGCGCCTTCCGTTCGTTTCACCAGTTGCCCAAGGCCAGCCGATCGCCTCAGCGCCGCTCGTAGATTCCCGCCAGCGATCCCTTGGCCAGGACGTGGCCGCGCATCGCATCGACCAGGGCGCCGCGGCCCGGCGAGGCCGGCAGGTCGAGGAGGCGGTCGAGGGCGTAGACCTGGAACAGGTAGCGGTGCGGGCCGTGGCCGGTGGGCGGGTCGGGCGGAAGCCAGCCGTCCTTGAGGAAGCTGTTCTTGCCGAGATCGACGCGCGCGTTCGCGGAGGCCGCCCCCTCGGCCAGATCCGAAACGTCCGGCGCGAGGTTCCAGACGATGAGGTGCACCAGCGGCTGCGGCGTCGGGCTGCCGGCATCCTCGGCGAGGATCGCGACGCTCGCCGTGCCCGCGGAAAAGCCGCTCCAGGCGAGCGGCGGCGACGTCCCGTCGCCATCCGCGGTGAAGCGGACCGGCATGCGGGCGCCGTCGGCGAAGGCCGGGCTCGTCAGCGCGATCGTCTCCGGGGCATCGGCGAAATCGGCGTGGAAGACGGTCTTCTCGAGGCCGGCCTTGAGGCCGGACAAGGCCTGACCGACCGCTGCGGGGATCTTCTCGAGCATCGGGTCTCCTTCGTTTCTGACGCCGGTCGAACAGCGCCCGGCATCCTAGGCCGGGCGCTCGGCCGCCAGCATGTAGTTCACCGCCGTATCGCGGCCCAGCCGCCAGCCGTCGGTGAGCGGATTGTAGACGACGCCCGTGGTGTCGGTGACCGACAGGCCGCCGCCGCCGAGCGCCGCCGACAGCTCGGACGGCGTCACGAACTTCTCCCAGTCGTGGGTGCCCTTGGGGAGCCAGCCGAGGACGTACTCGGCGCCGACGATGGCGAGCGCGAAGGAGCGCATCGTCCGATTGAGCGTCGCGGCGAAGAGCATGCCGCCGGGCTTCACCGCCGACGCCGCCGTGCGGACGAAGGCCGGCATGTCAGTCACGTGCTCGATCACCTCCATGATCAGCACCACGTCGAAGGTCTTGCCGGCGGCGACCACAGACTCGATGGTCTCGGCGCGATAGTCGACGGGCACGCCCTCGGCCTCCGCGTGGCGGCGCGCGGCGGCGATGTTCTGCGCCGCCGGGTCGAGGCCGGTGACGTCGGCGCCCAGGCGCGCGAGCGGCTCCGACAGCACGCCGCCGCCGCAGCCGACATCGACGATCGAGAGGCCCTGCAGCGCGAACGGCGTCTCGACCGACCGCCCGTGATGACGGCAGACCGCATCGCGGATATAGGCGAGGCGGACGGGGTTGAAGCGGTGCAGCACCCGCATCGGACCGCGCGGATCCCACCACGTCGCGGCGAGCGCATCGAACCGGGCGACCTCGCCGGGGTCGACGAAGCCGAGGCCCGCGCTGCTGCTCGCACCCGCCTCGATCCCGGCGGCGGTCTCGTCGATGGTCATCCGATCTCTTTCCATTCGGGGACGGCGCGCGCTCGGTGGTCGCAGTCCCGCGCCGACCGCGCACGGGCGACCGGCCGAGCGGGTGCGGCCGACCCTGCATTCCGGGTAAGTGGAGCTTGGCGGCGTGTTGACAGCCCCCGACCCCGCTTGTACCCGCCGGACGCCGGTCCGGTACAGCCGGCGGCGCGGCCGTTCGCGAATCGTTGGAGGCCGCCGAACACGCCCGGACATCTGAGCCCGGATCGGTCGTTCGATGAAGTTTGAGAAACGCGGACGCTGCATGCCCCGTCTGGTGATGAAATTCGGCGGCACCTCGGTCGCCAACGTCGAGCGCATCCGCAACGTGGCCGCCCACGTCGCCCGCGAGGTCGCGGCCGGCTACGAGGTCGCGGTCGTGGTCTCGGCGATGTCGGGCAAGACCAACGAGCTCGTCGGCTGGGTCAAGGACGCCGACCCCGAATACGAGGCCGCCGAGTACGATTCCGTGGTCGCCTCGGGCGAGCAGGTGACCTCGGGCCTCCTGGCGATCGCGCTGCGCAAGGCCGGGATCCCGGCCCGCTCCTGGCAGGGCTGGCAGGTGCCGATCCTGACCTCCGACGCGCACGGCTCGGCCCGCATCGAGGAGATCGACGGCGCCCGGCTCGACGCAGGGTTCAAGCGCGGCGAGGTCGCGGTGATCGCCGGCTTCCAGGGCATCCATGCCGAGACCGGCCGGATCACGACGTTGGGCCGCGGAGGGTCGGATACCAGCGCGGTGGCCGTCGCCGCCGCCATCAGCGCCGAGCGCTGCGACATCTACACCGACGTGGACGGGGTCTACACCACCGACCCGCGCGTCGTGCCGAAGGCGCGGCGCATGGAGCGCGTCACCTTCGAGGAGATGCTGGAGATGGCCTCGCTCGGCGCCAAGGTGCTGCAGGTCCGCTCCGTCGAGCTCGCCATGGTGCACCGGGTGCCGACCACGGTCCGCTCCTCCTTCGATCCGCCGGACGCCGCGCGCCCCGGCACCCTCATCTGCGACGAGGACACAGACGTGGAACAGCAGATCATCACCGGGATCGCCTTCGCGCGGGACGAGGCGCAGATCACGCTTCGCCGCGTCAAGGACAGCCCCGGCGTCGCCGCCGCGATCTTCGGGCCGCTGGCCGACGCCAACATCAACGTCGACATGATCATCCAGACGGTGTCGGGCGACCAGTCGACCACCGACATGACCTTCACGGTGCCGGCCGCCGACTACGACCGGGCGCGCACGGTGCTCGACCGGGCGCACGACACAATCGGGTTCGCGCAGATCGAGGGCGCCACCGACGTGGTGAAGGTTTCGGCGATCGGCGTCGGGATGCGCAGCCATGCCGGCGTCGCGGCCAAGGCGTTCCGGGCGCTGGCCGACAAGGGCATCAACATCCGGGCGATCACCACCTCCGAGATCAAGTTCTCCGTCCTGATCGACGCGGCCTATACCGAGCTTGCCGTCCGCACGCTCCACTCGCTATACGGCCTGGATCAGGCCTGAGGCTTGCAGGCCCGTCCGACGGGTGCGACCTGAGATTGCCCGGCGCCGACACCCGGCGTCGCGCTGACAGGGGATTGACCAGACGATGCCCGCTGCGCCCGGAGGCCCGCGCCTGCTGCTGCGCCGCCTCCGCGAAGCCATGGCGGAGCCGGTCAGCCCCCAGGCGCGCCTGGACCGCATCGTCGTGGTCATCGCCGCCAACGTCATCGCCGAGGTGTGCTCGGTCTACGTCCTGCGCGACGACAACACGCTCGAGCTGTTCGCCACCGAGGGCCTGAACCGCGAAGCGGTCCACCTGACCCGGATGCGCGCCGACGAGGGCCTCGTCGGCCTGATCGCGCAGACGGCCGAGCCGCTGTCGCTCTCCGACGCGCAGACCCACCCGGCCTTCTCCTACCGCCCGGAGACGGGCGAGGAGGCGTATCACGCCTTCCTCGGCGTGCCGCTGCTCCGGGCCGGCAACACGCTCGGCGTGCTCACCGTCCAGAACAAGACCTACCGCGTCTATTCCGACGAGGAGATCGAGGCGCTCCAGACCACCGCGATGGTGCTCTCGGAGATGATCGCGTCTGGCGAGCTGCAGGGGCTGGCTCCCGACGCCGGCACCGCGGCGCGCCGCGCCGTCAACGCCCGCGGCGTCGTGCTCGCCGACGGCATCGGCCTCGGCCACGTGGTGCTGCACGAGCCGCGCATCGTCGTGAAGACGCTGATCGCCGAGAACGTCGAGGCCGAGATCGCCCGGCTCGAGGCCGCGATCGAGGCGGTGCGCTCGGCGATCGACGACCTGGTCGAGCGCGGCGACAAGATCGGCACCGGCGAATCGCGCGAGGTGCTGGAAACGGTGCGCATGTTCGCCCACGACAAGGGCTGGCTGCGCCGGATGCGCGAGGCGGTGGTTTCGGGCTTGACCGCGGAGGCGGCGGTCGAGCGCGTCCAGTCGGACAACCGCGCCCGGATGATGCGCCAGAGCGACCCGTACCTGCGCGATCGCCTGCACGACCTCGACGACCTCGCCAACCGCCTGTTGCGCCGCTTGACCGGGCAGGAGGGCGCGGGCTCGGGCGCCTACCTGCCCGACAACGCGATCCTGGTCGCCCGCTCGATGGGCCCGGCGGCGCTGCTCGACTACGATCCGTCGCGCCTGCGCGGCGTCGTGCTGGAGGAGGGCGGCCCGACGAGCCACATCGCGATCGTCGCGCGGGCGCTCGGCATCCCTGCCGTCGGCGAGGTCGAGAACGCGACGGCGCTGTGCGATTCGGGCGACGCGATCATCGTCGACGGCGTCTCCGGCGAGGTCCAGGTCCGCCCGGGGCCGGAGATCGAGGCGGCCTATGCCGAGATGGTGCGCCTGCGCGCCAAGCGGCAGGAGCAGTACCGGGCGCTGCGCGACGTCCCCGCGACCACCCGGGACGGCATCCGCATCGGCCTGCACCTCAATGCCGGCCTGCTCGTCGACCTCGGCCACCTCAACGAGACCGGCGCGGAGGGCATCGGCCTGTTCCGCACCGAGCTGCAGTTCATGGTGGCGCAGCGGATGCCCTCGGCGGCCGAGCAGCAGGCGCTGTACGAGGCGGTGTTCGCCGCCACCGGCGATCGGCCGGTGACGATCCGCACGCTCGACATCGGCGGCGACAAGATCCTGCCGTACATGCCCAAGCTCGAGGAGGAGAACCCGGCGCTGGGCTGGCGCGCGATCCGGATCGGCCTCGACCGGCCGGCGCTGCTGCGGGTGCAGCTGCGCGCGCTGCTGAGGGCGGCGGCCGGGCGGCCGCTCAAGATCATGTTCCCGATGGTCGCCACGGTCGACGAGTTCGTCCGGGCCAAGGCGATCGTCGATCGCGAGAAGGCGCATCTGCGCCGCCACGGCCATCCGCTGCCGAGCGATTGCCGCCTCGGCGCGATGGTCGAGGTGCCCTCGCTCTTGTTCCAGATCGACGAGATCGCGCAGGTGGCCGACTTCCTGTCGGTCGGCTCGAACGACCTGATGCAGTTCCTGTTCGCGGTCGACCGCGAGAACCGCCGCGTCGCGGACCGGTTCGATCCGCTCTGCGCCGCGGCGATCCGCGCCTTCCGGTTGATCGCCGAGCGCGCAGACGCGGCCGGATGCCCGGTGACGGTGTGCGGCGAGATCGGCGGACGGCCGCTCGAAGCGATGGCGCTGATCGGCATGGGCTTCCGCGACCTCTCGATGTCGCCCGCCTCGATCGGCCCGATCAAGGCGATGGTGCTGAGCCTCGATGCGCGGGCGATCGCCGACGTGATCGACGCCGAGATGGCCCGCGCCCATGACGGCGCCTCGATCCGCCCGGCGCTCGCCGCCTTCGCCAAGACCCACGGCATCCCGGTCTGACCCCGCCCAGCGTGAAGACCAGGCTCGTTTCCGTCAGCGTCCCAGAGTAGACCCCGGTCGATGATCCCCTTTCCCCCCGACCGCCTCGACGCCATCCTCGTGCGCCACGACATCGTCACCGGCACCCTCGCCGCCGGCGATGCGAGCTCGGAGAGCATCGTCCAGCTCTCCCGCGAGCTGTCGGATCTCGATCCCGTGGTCGCCGGCATCCACGCCTATCGCGCCGCGGCCGCCAACCTGGCCGAGGTCGAGGCGCTGATCGACGAGCCCGGCGGCGACCCGGAGATGCGTGCGCTCGCCGCCGCCGAGAAGCCCGACGCCGAGGACGCGCTGATCAAGGCGCACCGCGACCTGCAGCTGATGCTGCTGCCCAAGGACGCGGCCGACGAGAAGAGCGCGATCCTCGAAATCCGCGCCGGCACCGGTGGCGACGAAGCCGCGCTGTTCGCCGGCGACCTGTTCCGGATGTACGCCAAGTACGCCGACACCAAGGGCTGGAAGGTCGAGGTCATCTCCGAGAGCGAGGGCACCGTCGGCGGCTATCGCGAGGTCGTGGCGGAGGTGAAGGGCCGCGGCGTGTTCGCCCGCCTGAAGTTCGAGAGCGGCGCCCACCGGGTCCAGCGCGTGCCCGACACCGAGGCGCAGGGGCGGATCCACACCTCCGCCGCCACCGTCGCGGTCCTGCCCGAGGCCGAGGAGGTCGACATCGTCGTCAACGACGCCGACCTGAAGATCGACACCATGCGGTCGCAGGGGGCCGGCGGCCAGCACGTCAACAAGACCGAATCGGCGATCCGCATCACCCACCTGCCGTCGGGGATCGTGATCTTCGTCCAGGAGGAGCGCTCCCAGCACAAGAACCGCGCCCGCGCGATGTCGCTGCTGCGGGCCAAGCTCTACGATGCGGAGCGCTCGGCCAAGGATGCGGTCCGCGCCGCCGACCGCAAGTCGCAGGTCGGCACCGGCGACCGCTCGGAGCGCATCCGAACCTACAACTTCCCGCAGGGCCGGGTGACCGACCACCGCATCAACCTCACCCTGTACAAGCTGGAGGAGATGCTCGCCGGCACCGCCCTCGACGAGCTGGTCGACGCGCTCGTGACGGAGCATCAGGCCGAGCTGCTCGCCGCCGAAGGCATGGCGTGAGCGGACGGGCCGACGCGCGCATCGTCCGCCCGGATCATACGCGCAGCCTTGCCCTGCGGCGCCTCGCCGAATGCTTCGCCGCGGAAGGCATACCCGAGGGCGATGCCCGCTTCCTGATGCTCGGCGTGCTCGATCTCCGCGCCGTCGACCTCGCGCTGCACGGCGGCCGAGCCCTCGAGTCGGAGGGCGCGGACAGGTTGGAGGCCGCCGCGCGCCGGCGCGTTGCCGGAGAACCGGTGGCCCGCATTCTCGGAACGTGGGAGTTCTGGGGCCTGCCGTTCCGGCTGTCCCCGGAAACGCTGGTGCCGCGGCCCGACACCGAAACGTTGGTCGACGCCACGCTGGAAACGGTTTCGGACCCGGCGGCCCCCCTCCGCATCCTCGACCTCGGCACCGGCAGCGGCTGCATCTTGGTCGCGCTGTTGAGCGCGCTGCCGAACGCGACCGGCATCGGCCTCGATCGCTCCTGGAATGCCCTGCGCACGGCGCGCGCGAACGCGCTCGACAATGGCGTCGCCCATCGCACCCTGTTCGTCGCCGGCGATTGGTGCGAGGCGCTCGTGGGCCGGTTCGACCGGGTGGTCTCGAACCCGCCCTACATCGCCAGCGCCGTGATCGCCGGCCTCGATCGCGAGGTGCGCGAGCACGATCCGATGGCCGCGCTCGACGGCGGCGGCGACGGGCTTGCGGCCTATCGACGGATCGTCGATGCGACGGCAGGCGGGTTGCTCGCGCCGGGCGGCTCGCTCCACCTCGAGATCGGCTACGATCAGGCGGACGCCGTGACGGAGCTGGGCCGGAAGGCGGGCCTTCGACCGAGCGGCATCACGCGCGATCTCGCCGGGCATACGCGGGTCGCGTCGTTCGTCGGTCTGCCCGACAAGGCGCCCGCATAGGGGATTTATGGCACCGATCACGCAAAATTCGCCGGAATCCCCATCAACTTCGCGCTGGATCCCCCGTCTCGACTTGCGGTTCGCGGACGATCCGTTAAGACGGAAAGCCGTAGGTTCGGTATAGCGCATCCTTTGCGGGGTGGCGGCCGATCGCTCCACCGTCGATCAGACGCAGGCTCGGGTTCGAGCAGCGG
Source organism: Methylobacterium sp. J-059 (assembly GCF_022829485.1). Lineage (NCBI taxonomy): Bacteria > Pseudomonadati > Pseudomonadota > Alphaproteobacteria > Hyphomicrobiales > Methylobacteriaceae > Methylobacterium > Methylobacterium sp. J-059. The sequence goes on along the minus strand of NZ_JAKSYA010000152.1, from coordinate 47,058 downwards.
CGCGGCGGTTTTCGAACCTGACAATCGACGGGCGTCTTGGACGCAAGCGTAGGCCCCGAGGGATCGGGACAGACGGCTGGTAGGCGAGCGGGTCGTGGATCAATTCCGATGATCCGTCCGCGGGCGCCGGCGAGGACCCGCACTGCGGCGCCTCGGGAGCCCGGCCCCCAGCCTTCCCCCCGACCAGACGCGCCTTTCGCAGTAACGAGGGTCATCTGAGACCGATGAGACCAAACCAGAACCGACGGGTGCGCGGCCGGAACCGGCCGAAGGGCCCGAACCCGCTGACCCGGTCCTACGAATCCAACGGACCCGACGTCAAAGTCCGCGGCACCGCCCAGCACATCGCCGACAAGTACGCTCAGCTCGCGCGGGACGCGCAGGCGGCGGGCGACCCGGTGGCGGCGGAGAACTACTTCCAGCACGGCGAGCACTATTTCCGGATCATCTCCGGCGCGCAGGAGCAGGGCCGCCCGCAGGCCGGCGCCGGCTACGCCTCGCGGTCGTACGACGACGACATGGAGGACGGCGACGAAGAGCAGGGCGGCGAGGCCAACGGCCAGGGCTATGCCGGCTACGCGCCCGAATACGGCGATCCGGGCCAACAGCCGCAGCCCTACGACAACCGCAGCGAGGGCGGCCAGCAGGACGGGCGCCAGGATCGCGGCCAGGATCGCAACCAGCAGGACAGGTTCGGCCAGAACCAGAACCGCGGCGACCGCCAGGAGCGCCGCGACCGGTTCCAGAACAACCGCAACGACCGGCCGCGCTTCGACAACGGCGCCCGCTTCGACAACCAGCGTCCCGACGGCAACCGCCAGGACGGCGGCCGGCAGGATCAGGGCCGCCAGGAGCACGGCCAGCGCGCCGATTACGATCGCCAGGACGCGCCCCGGCAGACCTTCAACCGCCAGGACAGCGGGCGGCAGGAGAATGGACGGCAGGAGAACGGGCGGCAGGAGAACGGGCGGCAGGAGTATCCGCGCCAGGACAATCGGCAGGAGAACCGCGCCGAGTTCAACCGCCGCGATCAGCCGCGGGACGAGTTTCCGCGCCAGGACCTTTCGCGCCAGGATCCGTCTCGTCAGGAGCAGCCGCGCGCCGAAGCGCCCCGCGAGAACCGTTACGAGAACGGACGCACGGAGCAGCCGCGCCGCGAGCCGCGCCAGGAGGCCCGGACCGAGATGCCGGCCCGCGCCGAGGCGCCGGTGCGTGCGGAAGCGCCGGCCCGGGCCGAGGCTCCGGCCCGGCGCGAGCGTCGCCGCGAGGAGCCGCGGCCCGTCGCCGAGGATGCGGCCGGCCTCCCGGCCTTCCTGATGACGCCGCCCCGCCTGCCGCCGGCCGCCGAAGCGCCCGTGGCGGAGGCGCAGGCGCCGAGCCCGCCCACGGCCGAAGGCGAGGACGCGCCGGCTCCGAAGGTCCGTCGCCGGCGGCGCCCGCGCTTCGAGGGGACCGAGGGCGAAGGTTCGCCGGAGACCAAGGCACCGGACGGCGCCTCCTCAGTCGAGTAGACGCCATCATTCCCGCGAGACAGGCCGCCCCGGATCTCCGGGGCGGCCTTTTTCGTATCCGAAGGTCGGTCCCCGAAGGGCCGATCCGGCCTTTACCCGGTCGGGATACGCTCGGACGCAGAGAACGGGCCGGAGAGACGTGAGATCCAGGCCTCCCGGCAGTGCCAGCGGGCGTCGAGCGATAGGCTCTCGCGGCAGGTCACCGAGCCGGCATGGGTGCCACGGCACCGGCGTTTCGAGCCAAACCACCCGTGCGCGCAGCAGGCGGAGCGCCGCGAATCAGTCCCCGTCCGCCTCGGCGAGGGCGAGGGCCGGCGTCGGCCCGCGATAGCCGGTCGCCAGCACGTAGAGCTCGCTCGAATCGGCCCGGCTCGCATTCGGCTTGACGTGCCGCACGAGGGAGAAGTCGCGCTTGAGGTCGGTGAGCAACGCGGTCTCTGTGCCGCCCTGCAGCACCTTGGCGAGGTAGGCGCCGCCGGGCGCCAGAACCTCCCGGGCGAACTCGGCCGCGGTCTCGGCGAGCCCGATGATGCGCAGGTGATCGGTCTTCTTGTGGCCGGTGGCGTTGGCGGCCATGTCGGACAGCACGAGGTCGGCCGGGCCGCCGAGCAGGCCGGTGAGGCGCCTCGGCGCCTCGGGGTCGAGGAAGTCGAGGGTGATGAACTCGACGCCCGGCATCGGCTCGATCTCGAGCAGGTCGATTCCGACGATGCGGCCGGTCTCGCCGACGATCTTCGCCGCGACCTGCGACCAGCCGCCGGGGGCGGCGCCGAGATCGACGATGCGCTGGCCGGGCTTCAGCAGCTTGAAGCGCTCGTCGATCTCCATCAGCTTGAAGGCCGCCCGCGAGCGGTATCCTTCGCGCTTGGCCCGCTGGACGTAGGGATCGTTGAGCTGGCGCTCGAGCCAGCTCTTCTGCGAATGGGTGCGCCCGCGCCCGGTCTTCACCCGCTGCTTGAGATCGCCGCGGACTCCGCCCGTCGCGCCCGCTCCGCCACGCCTGTCGGTCACCGGTAGCCCCCGCGGCGCCACACGCCGTCTTCCCGCATCATGTTCATCAACAATCCTTCGCGCAGGCCGCGATCGGCGATGCGCAGGCGCTCGGCCGGGAAGGCCCGGCGGATCGCCTCCAGGATCGCGCAGCCGGCGAGGACCAGATCGGCGCGGTCGCGGCCGATGCACGGGTTCTCCGCCCGCTGGTCGAGCCGCGTGTCGAGCAGGTCGTCGATCGCACCGGCGACCTCGGCGTCGCTCATCCACAGCCCGTCGACCCGGCGACGCTCGTAGCGCACGAGGCGCAGGTGCATCGCCGCGATGGTGGTGACGGTGCCGGAGGTTCCGAGCAGGTGGAAGCCGGGCGCCGTCGCCGCGGCCGCCGCGCGGATCGCGAAGGGGCCCAGCATCTCGGCCACCTCCTCGACCATGCCCTCGAACATCATCCGCGTCACCTCGGAGCCGCCGTGGCGCTCGGCCAGGGTGACGACGCCGACCGGCAGCGAATCCCAGGCGCGGATGCGCAGGGTCGGATCGGTCGAGGGGTTGGCGGCCGAGCCGTCGAGCCAGGCGATCTCGGTCGAGCCGCCGCCGATGTCGAAGATCACCACCGATTCGGCTTGCGGGTCGGCGAGCGCGGCGCAGCCGGTGACGGCGAGATAGGCTTCGGTCTGCCGGTCGACGATCTCGAGATCGAGGCCCACCTCGGCCCGCACGCGCGCGACGAACTCGGCACCGTTCACGGCGAGCCGGCAGGCCTCCGTGGCGATGATCTTGGCCCGCCCGACGCCGCGGGCGCGCATCTTCCCCTTGCAGATCCGCAGCGCGTCGATCGTCCGCTCGATCGCCGCCTCGCTGAGCCGGTCGGAGCTGCCGAGCCCCTCGCCGAGCCGGACGATGCGCGAGAACGCGTCGATCACCCGGAATCCGTGCGAGGACGGCTCGGCGATGAGCAGGCGGCAGTTATTGGTGCCGAGATCCAGGGCCGCGTAGGCGTTGCGGCGCACGTCGCGATGCGAGACCGCGGGGGCGGAACCGGGTGCCCCTGCCGGTGGCGCGCCCTGGGGGCGGGCCGGCGCGGTCGCGCCACTCTCGTCCCTCATCGGCGTCGCCGCGCTTTCCCATCCCTGGCCCCGGCGAACCGCCCGGCCATCATTCACGCTCGACCCTACTCGCTCGGCGGCGAACTGCAACGTCCCGTTCACGAATGCCGGGACTGCATCCACGGCCGTCGGCGCGACCGCAGCCGGCGACGAGGATCGAAAACCATGCGCCCGACGCCGAGACCCGGCCGCCGAGACATCGGATGCGATGCGCGATCACGCGGTCGCGTCAGGCCATCGCCTTGGCGAGGCTGGCGGCGCGGGAGGTCGGCCGCAGCAGGCTCTTCACCTGGGAGTAGGGTCGCGGCCGGTTGATCACCTCGTCGAGGCGCGACCACAACGTCTTGGGCGAAAACGGTTTCGCGATGATCTCGTTGACGCCGAGGGTGATCGCGCGGTCGACGACGTTCCGACGCGGCTGGGCGAGCATCAGGATGATGGGAATCGTCGGGCAAGGCGAGGTCGAGGGCGTGCGTGCCAGCCGGATGAACTCCTCGCCCGAGAGGATCGCCAGGTCCCAGTCGATGATCGTCAGGTCGGGCTTGCTCTCGGCGAGCACGCCGAGCGCCTCGGCCCCGTCCGGCGCCTCCAGCACCCGCTTGATGCCGACGCGCATCAGCATGTCGCGCACGATTCGACGGATGTAGAGGCTCTCGTCGACCACGAGGGCGGAGAAGTCCGGGAAGGTCGGGGTCGCGATCATCGAGGGGGCGGCACGCGGGGCCCGGCGGATGCGGGAGCCTGTCCCCCTTCATACGCGCCCGGCCTTTGCGCTTCCCTAACACGGCGCGCTCTGCAAGCCTGGGTTTCACGACGACAAGAAAGTGATGGAACTCCGAGCTGATCGACAACAAGGTCCTTGCGGTCAACGGCCAATTGCGTCAGGACTGAGGCGTTATTCTTGGTTACCGCGACCGGGGGTAATGGGAGTGCGGGGCGTGAGCTGTCTGGGATGGCGCGCACGCGGTATTCGAGACGTGGTCGGCGGACGGTTTTTGGCGAGCTTTCGATGGGACGTGGTCGTGATTTCCGGGGGCCGCAGAAGCGCGGCTTCGATGAGGGTGGCGCAGAGCCGAGATGGCCTGATCAGGCTCCCCCGAGTGGCGGCGGATACGGTGGCGGCGGCTTCGGCGGCGGCGGTGGCGGGTTCGGTGGCGGCGGCGGTGGTTTCGATCGCGGCGCTCCCCGGGCTGCGGCGGCCCCTACGGGTCCGGAGCGCGATGCCACGGTCAAGTGGTTCAACAAGGAGAAGGGCTTCGGCTTCGTTGAGCTGGGCGACGGCTCGGGCGACGCCTTCCTCCACATCCGCGCCGTCGAGGCAGCCGGCCATGACGACCTGCTGCCGGGCACCCGGCTCACCGTTCAGACCGCGCAGGGCCAGAAGGGTCCGCAGGTCACCAACGTGACCAGCGTCGACACCTCGACGGCCGAGGCGGCTCCGCCCCGGCGCGAGATGCGCGATGCGCGTCCCCCGCGCGCCGGCGGCTTCGGCGGCGCCGGCGGCTACGGTGCCGGCGGTGGTTACGGCGGCGCCGGTGGCGGCTTCGGTGGCGGCGGCGGCGGTTACGGCGGCGGTGGCCGCGTCGCCTCGGGCCCCTCGACCGAGATGCAGGGCACCGTGAAGTGGTACGACCCGGCCAAGGGCTTCGGCTTCGTGTCGGTGAACGACGGCGGCAAGGACGTGTTCGTCCATCGCTCTGCCCTGTCGCGGGCCGGCCTCGAGTCGCTTGCCGAGGGTCAGACCGTGACGCTCGGTGTGGTCGACGGCCAGAAGGGCCGCGAGGCTCAGAGCATCAACGTCGACGATTGATCGGCGGCGTTTTTGGCGAACGCGGCGGCCTCGCTTCCGCCGCCTTCCCGATGCGATTGGAACCGGCGGTCCCTCACGGGGCCGCCGTTTTGCGTTCCGGGACGGCAATCGGAGACATCTCATGCGTTGTGCCGTACCGTTCGGAATCCTGCTCGCCCTCGCCACGGCGCAGCAGGCGAGGGCCGAGGATTTCACCGGCGCCTATGCCGGCGTGAACCTCGGCTACGGCTTCGAGCGCGAACGGGAGGCGAAGAAGCCCGGCCCCCTCCCGGAGAAGGACGCGGCGGTTCCGAGCGCGAACGATCTGCCACCGAGCGCGTCGATGGCAGCGAAGTCCCTCCGATCGTCGCGTCCGGCCGCCCGCTGAGACGGGGGACCATCCGCGCTGAGATCGCGGACGGCACCGGGCGCTACTGGCCGGCCATCGCCTTGGTGATGAAATCGCGCCGCACGAAGGTGGCGTAGTCCGGCTGGGCCGCGAGGTTGCCGAGGGCGATCTGCGTATCGAGGGCGATCTTGAGGGCATCGGACGTGATGTCGACGCTTTCCGGATAGACCTTGTCGCCCATCATGCGCTTGACCGCAGCCTCGACCACGGTCGGATCGAGGTTGGGGAACTCCTTCTTCGCCACCGCGACCGCCTTGGCCGGATCGGACTGCATCAGCCGGATCGCCGCCTGCATGCCGTCGACGAAGGCCTGCGCCACCGCCGGATCGACATCCTTGCGCGCGCTCACCGCCGAGAACGCGTAGGGGCCGTACTTCTCGGGGAAGCCGAGGACGACCTTCATCCCCTTGGCGGCGACCTGATCGAGGCCGGGCTCGTACAGCACGGCGACCTTGGCCTGGCCGGCGAGGAACGGGCCCGGCTCGGTGCCGAGCTGCACCTGCGTCAGCGTCACGTCGTCCTTCGACAGGCCGTTCTCCTTCAAGAGCTTGAGGAACAGCGAGGTGCTCGTCGTCGGCATCAACCCGGTGACGATGGTCTGCCCCTTGAGGTCCTTCACGTCGTTGAAGACGAAGTCCGGCGTCGTCGCGATCCACACGGCGGCACCGTTGACGACGTTGGCGATGACGCCGACGGGCGCGCCCTTGGAGGCCGCCACCGCGGTCCATTCCGGGCCGTGGATCGAGAACTGCGCGCTCTTCGAGATCACCGCCGAGAGCGCGACGCTCGGCGCGCCGGCCGTCTCCTTGGTCACGTCGATGCCGGCCTTCTCGAACAGGCCCTCGTCCAGGGCGACGTAGAGCGGCAGGTAGAGCATCGACTGGAAGGCCTGGCTCACGGTCGCCTTCAGCGCCGCCGCCGAGGCGGGCAGGGCCCCCATCAGCCAGGCCGCGGCGACGGTCGCGATGAGGGGACGACGCTGGATCATCGGAAGGCTCTCGTTCTGCTGGCGGGAAGGGCGGGGCGGACGGCCGCGGCGAGCCGCGCTCCGCCGGCTTGGAACTCAGACCTGGACGCTGCCGGCGGTGTCGACCTGCCGCCACGGCAGGATGCGGCGCTCGGCGAAATCGATGACGTGGTAGAGCAGGAAGCCGACGAACATCAGCACGAACAGCCCGACCCAGACGGCGTTGAGGTCGTAGAGCGACGAGGCGTTGTAGATCAGGTGGCCGAGCCCGGCCTGGGACGAGATGAACTCGCCGACGACCGCGCCGACCAGCGCGAAGCCGATGTTGATCCGGAACATCCCGATGATCGCCGGCAGCGTCGACGGCACGATCACCGAGCGGAAGATCCGGTTCTTCGAGGCGCCCATCGAGGCCAGCAGCGCCTGCAGGTCGGGATCGGCGTCCCGGGCGGCCTGGTACGCCGCGATCAGCGCGACCAGCGCCGTCAGCGAGACCGCGAGCGCGACCTTCGAGACGAACCCGGTGCCGAACCACAGGATCACGATCGGGGCGAGCGCGATCTTCGGCACCGAGTTGATCGCGACGATGAACGGCTCGACGATCCGCGCCACCAGCACCGAGTACCAGAGCCCGAGCCCCGCGACCGAGCCGATCGCGGTGCCGATCACGAAGCCCAGGATGGCCTCCACCACCGTGAGCCAGGTGTCGTGGGCGAGGCTGCCGTCGAGCACGCTCTTGACGAACACCCGCCAGATGCCCGAGGGCGCGCCGACCAGGAACTCGGTGAGCCAGCCGGCATCGACCGCGACCTCCCAAGCCGCGAAGAACACGGCCACCGCGAGGAGCTGGATCAGTCCGCGCCCGAGCGTGGTGTCGATCGCCCGTGCCAGGGCACCGGGCCGGCGGCGTCGGGCCGGCGGCGTCGGTCGGCTCGCCGCCTCCGGCGGTGCCTGTTCGTGGGATAGGATCTGGATCGCCATCAGGCCGCCCTCGCGCTGGTCTGGATGTCGAGCTCGCCGCAGAGCGTATTGAAATACTCGGAGAAGCGCGGATCGCTGCGGGCGCCGATCGGCGACCGATCGCTGAGCGCGATGTCGTGCACCGCCTTCACCCGGGTCGGGCGATTGCCCAGCACCACGACGCGCTTCGAGAGGGCCACCGCCTCGTCGATGTCGTGGGTCACGAGCACGACGGTCTTGTGGAAGGTCTCGACCGCGTCGAGCAGCACGCCTTCGAGGTAGAGCCGGGTCTGGTAGTCGAGCGCCGAGAACGGCTCGTCGAGGAGCAGGATGTCCGGATCCATGATCAGCGTCCGGATCAGCGCCGCGCGCTGCCGCATACCGCCTGACAGGGTCTTGGGGTAGGCGTTCTCGAAGCCGGACAGGCCGAAGCGGGCGAGGTAGTCCCGTGCCGTCTCGGTGGCGGCCCTGGCGTCGACGCCCTTCATCTCCAGGCCGAGCATCACGTTCTGCAGGACCGTGCGCCAGGGGAACAGCAGGTCCTTCTGCATCATGTAGCCGACGCGGCCGGACAGGCCGGGCACGATCTCGCCGCGAAAGCGCATCGTCCCCGCGTCGGGCTCGAGCAGGCCGGCGATCACGTTGAAGACCGTGGTCTTGCCGCAGCCGGACGGCCCGATGATGCTGACGAAGTCGCGCTCGTAGATGTCGAAGCTCAGCCCGTCGAGCACCGGGACGGCACCACCCTTCGCCGGGAACGCCTTGCGGATGCCCCGCAGGGCGAGCTGCACGACCCGGCCGTTCGCAACCGCATCCATCACCGGCTCCACGCTGACGGCGGGATCCAGCAAGGCCCGGGCCAAACTGCATGCAGAATGCAGGCGCGAGGCCGAATCGGCGAGACACGCGTGATCGCTGGCGCCGGACCAAACGAAGAAGGGCAGAACGCGCGACCGCGTCCTGCCCAGACATCATCGAAGTTCGGAATCTTTTGGTGGGCGCACTAGGGTTCGAACCTAGGACCCGCTGATTAAGAGTCAGCTGCTCTACCAACTGAGCTATGCGCCCGATCGCATTGAGCGATCCGCCGCGGTCCACCAAGTCCCGCTGCGATGCGGGCTGATACCAACCGGGCCGGGGGCTGTCCACCCCGTGTTCGCGGTTTTTGCCCGCGAGCGGGAATTTTCCCCCGGGCCGGTCGGTTTTCGGCCTACTCCGCCGCCGCGTGCTGCGCGTGGAGGCGTACGGCCGAGGCCGAGAGCTTGTTCAGCGCCGAGAGGTAGGCCTTGGCCGAGGCGACGAGGGTGTCGGGGTCGGCGCCGCGTGCGGTGATCGAGCGCTCGCCGGCCTTCAGCCGCACCGAGACCTCCGCCTGGGCATCCGTGCCGGCGGTAACCGCGTGGACCTGGTAGAGCTCGAGCTGCGCCTCGTGCGGCACAAGCGCCTGGATCGCGTTGAACACCGCGTCGACCGGCCCGTTGCCGTCGGCCTCCTCGGTGAGCGTCTTGCCGTCGACGGCGACCTTCATGGTCGCGCGCTGCGGCCCGCGCGTGCCGGCGATGACCGAGAGCGAGACCAGGCGGATGCGGTCGTGCGCGGTGGCGAGATTCTCGTCGACCAGCGCCTCGATGTCCTCGTCGTAGACGTTCTTCTTGCGGTCGGCCAAGGCCTTGAACCGCTCGAAAACGTCCTGCAGCTGGTTGTCGGACAGCCTCAATCCGAGCTCGTCGAGCTTCGAGCGGAAGGCGGCGCGGCCGGAATGCTTGCCCATCACCAGGTTGGTCTTGGTGAGGCCGACCGAGGCCGGGGTCATGATCTCGTAGGTCTCGGCGTGCTTGAGCATGCCGTCCTGGTGGATGCCGCTCTCGTGCGCGAAGGCGTTGCGGCCGACGATTGCCTTGTTGAATTGTACCGGGAAGTTCGTGGCGTGGCTGACGAGCTTCGAGGCCCGGGTCAGCATCGTCGATTCGATGCCGGTCTCGTAGGGCAGCACGTCGGAGCGGGTGCGGATTGCCATCACCACCTCCTCAAGCGCCGCGTTGCCCGCGCGCTCGCCGATGCCGTTGATCGTGCACTCGACCTGCCGCGCGCCGCCCTCGATGCCGGCCAACGTGTTGGCGATCGCGAGGCCGAGATCGTTGTGGCAATGGACCGAGAAGATCGCCTTGTCGGCGTTCGGCACACGCTCGCGCACCGCCTCGAACATCGCGCGGTACTCGCCCGGCGTCGCGTAGCCGACGGTGTCGGGCAGGTTGATCGTCGTCGCGCCGGCCTTGATCGCCGCCTCGACGCAGCGGCACAGGTAGTCGATCGGCGTGCGGGTCGCGTCCATCGCCGACCACTCGACGTCGGCGACGAGGTCGCGGGCCTGCGCCACCGTCTTGAGGATGATCTCGACGACCTCGTCCTCGGTCTTGCGCATCTGGTGCGCGAGATGAATCGGCGAGGTCGAGACGAAGGTGTGGATGCGCCCCTGGCGGGCGTGCCGCACCGCTTCGCCGGCCCGGGCGATGTCGGCGGGGATGGCGCGGGCGAGCCCGGCGATGGTGGCGCGCTTGGCGCGGCGGGCGATCTCCGAGACGGCCTCGAAGTCGCCGTTCGAGGCGATCGGGAAGCCGGCCTCGATGACGTCGACGCCCATCGCGTCGAGCAGCTCGGCGACGGCGAGCTTCTCGTCAAGGGTCATGGTCGCGCCCGGGCATTGCTCGCCGTCGCGCAACGTCGTGTCGAAGATCACGACGCGGTCTTTTTTCGTCTCGGAAACGCTGGTCATCGGTTGTCCACCCTGTCGCGGCGCGCCCCCGCCGAGCGGATCGGGCGGCCTTCGAAGCCTGTGAGGTCGGCCATGCGATCCCCTGAAGGCCCAGGCGAACGCCCGGACGGCCCTCAGGGGCGGGTAAGCAGAAGCGAGCGGAGGGCGCGCGTCAGCGACGCCGCGGTCGCGGCCTCGACGATGACGGGTGCTGAGCCGGCGCTGGCCAAGGCTCGTCTCTCCTCGGCGCCGATCTCGGGACCGCACGGAGATGTGCGGGGCCGGCGACGCAGGCAGCGTGGATATCCCTGGTTGGGCCCGAAGACAAGCGCAACCGTCGACCGGCCGAGCGGCGAAACCGGCCGCCGCAACGAAGAAGGCACCCGCGGAGCGATCCGCGGGTGCCTGTAGAGGGAAGAGCCGGGGCGGGCGAGGATCAGACGGCGATGCGCTCCTCGGCGTCCATCGGCTCGCGCAGCACGTAGCCGCGGCCCCAGACGGTCTCGATGTAGTTCTTGCCCTGGCTGGCGTTGGCGAGCTTCTTCCGCAGCTTGCAGATGAACACGTCGATGATCTTCAGCTCGGGCTCGTCCATGCCGCCGTAGAGATGGTTGAGGAACATCTCCTTAGTCAGCGTCGTGCCCTTCCGCAGCGAGAGGAGCTCCAGCATCTGGTACTCCTTGCCGGTGAGGTGGACGCGGGAGCCGGCGACCTCGACGGTCTTCTGGTCGAGGTTCACGATCAGGTCGGCGGTGGTGATCACCGACTGGGCGTGGCCCTTCGAGCGGCGGACGATCGCGTGGATGCGGGCCACGAGCTCGTCCTTGTGGAACGGCTTGGTGAGGTAGTCGTCGGCGCCGAAGCCGAGGCCCTTCACCTTGTCCTCAATGCCGGCCATGCCCGACAGGATCAGGATCGGCGTCTTGACCTTGGCGACGCGAAGGTTGCGAAGCACTTCGTAGCCCGACATGTCGGGCAGGTTCAGATCGAGCAGGATGATGTCGTAATCGTAGAGCTTGCCGAGATCGATTCCTTCCTCACCGAGATCGGTGGTGTAGGTGTTGAAGTTCTCGGACTTGAGCATCAACTCGATGCTCTGCGCCGTGGCGCCGTCGTCCTCGATCAGAAGTACCCGCATCGTCGATCCCCAGCCCGGCCGGCCGTATCAGCGTTCGGACACGTCGCCGCCATTCGTCCGCCACCGGCCTGTGGACGGACGCCCCATCGTCATTGACGTGAAACGCTATTCGTTAATCGTTAACAAAACCTGATTCTGTGTGGCAAGCGATCGTTTGACCCCGCCTCGACCTTTTTGCGTCCGGTGTTTGCGGTCTGTTCTCACCGCACAAACCGTCCGCGGCCGACGCCGCGCCCCCCGCCCCAGCCAAGTCCTTCCCCCGTAACGGGCCGCACCCGTTTGTGACCGTTCCGCCACATCCAGCACGCATGTCCTGAGCGGATCGAGGGACCCGGACCAGCACTGCGATCGGCCCCGCTACAAGCCCGATGACCGCAGTGTTAAGGAGGGAGGTAAACGAACCGTTAGGGCTTCAGGAATGACGCAGGACCAGGGTGGGACCGCGGCACGGACGCTCTCGGGAATCCGCGCCGGGCTGGAGCGCGTCGAGCCGCTGGAGACCTACGGACGGGTCGTCGCGATTCGCGGCCTGCTCGTCGAGGTCGCAGGCCCCGTCGCCGCGATGCGGCTCGGCGGGCGGCTCGACGTCGAGGGCGCCGGCAGCGCCGGGCTGATCCCGTGCGAGATCATCGGCTTTCAGGGCGACCGGGCGCTCGCCATGCCGTTCGGCTCGCTCGAGGGCGTCCGCCGCGGCTGCCCCGCCTTCGTCCGCGACGAGGCCGCGGGCGCGATCCGGCCCTCGCCGGCCTGGCTCGGGCGCGTCGTCGATGCGCTGGGCCGCCCGGTGGACGGCCTCGGCCCGCTCGCCAGCGGGCCGGAGATCTACCCGCTGCGGGCCGACCCGCCGCCCGCCCATGCCCGACGCCGCGTCGGGACGCCACTCGATCTCGGGGTGCGCTGCCTCAACACCTTCCTGACGATGTGCGCCGGGCAGCGCATGGGCATCTTCGCCGGCTCCGGCGTCGGCAAGTCCGTGCTGCTGTCGATGCTCGCCCGCTACACCGCCGCCGACGTCGCGGTGATCGGTCTCGTGGGCGAGCGCGGCCGCGAGGTTCAGGAATTCCTGCAGGACGACCTCGGCGCCGCCGGCCTCGCCCGGTCCGTGGTCGTGGTCGCGACCTCGGACGAGCCGGCCCTGATGCGCCGGAACGCCGCCTACGTGACCCTCTCCGTCGCCGAGCATTTCCGCGATCAGGGCGCCAAGGTGCTGTGCATGATCGATTCGATCACGCGCTTCGCCATGGCCCAGCGCGACATCGGCCTCGCCGCCGGCGAGCCGCCGACCGCCAAGGGCTACACCCCGACGGTGTTCTCGGAGCTGCCGCGCCTGCTCGAGCGCGCCGGCCCCGGCGTGGGGGAGGGGACGATCTCGGCGCTGTTCACGGTTCTGGTGGAGGGCGACGACCACAACGAGCCGGTGGCGGATGCGGTGCGCGGCATCCTCGACGGGCACATCGTGATGGAGCGCTCCATCGCCGAGCGCGGGCGCTATCCGGCGGTGAACGTGCTGCGCTCGGTCTCGCGCACCATGCCGCGGTCCTGCGACCCGGCCTTCCTCCCGGTGGTGCGGCGGGCGCGCAAGCTGCTCGCGACCTTCGCCGACATGGAGGAGCTGATCCGCCTTGGCGCCTACCGCGCCGGCGCCTCGGCCGAGGTCGACGAGGCGGTGGCGCTCATGCCGCGATTGGAGGCTTTTCTGGGGCAGGGTAAGGAAGAAGCAACCTCCATCGGCGATGGTTACGCACGGCTCGCGGAGATCGTGGGCGGTTCCTGAGACGTGCGGTGCGGCGGCCCTTCGCCGCCTCCGCTCCTCGGGTCATATGCCTGGATCTCCTGCGTTGTGTGGAGTGAGCGTATCCCATGAAATCGCGTGACACGCTGATCCGGCTGCGCCGCTTTCAGGTCGACGAGAAGCGCCGCCGCGTCACCCAGATCGAGATGATGATGGCCGACTTCCAGCGCATGGCGATGGAGCTCGACCGCGAGGTCGTCCACGAGGAGGCCCGCGCCGGTATCACCGACATCGGGCATTTCGCCTACCCGACCTACGCCCGCGCCGCCGCCACGCGCCGGGACAACATGCGCCAATCGGCGATCGCCCTGGAAGGCCAGCTCGCCGAGGCCAAGGCTGAGCTCGGCGAGGCGTTCGAGGACCTGAAGAAGGTCGAGATCCTCGACGATCGCGAGCGCTCGGCCGAGCGCGCTGCGGAAGCCGTCCGCGAGCAGGCGGCGATGGACGGGATCGGCCTCGCCCGCGCCCGCGCCTGAGGCGAGCCGCGCCCCAGCGCCTCAGGCGCGGGCGCGTCCGCGCGAGAGGCAAGGCGGCACGAAACCGTCATGATCCGATGACATCAGACCGCGCAGGCGCGCTCCCGCGGGCGTGCTTGCGATGCGTCGCGTCCTGACGCATCAGGGGCGTTCCCCCCGAGGTGTCGGTGTCCATGAAGAAGATCAGCGATTTCATCTGGCCGATCGTCGGCCTTGCCGCGGTGATCGTCTCCGGATACCTGCTGTTTCGTGAATTGCGCGGCATCTCGCTGTCAGAGATCAAGGGTAGCCTCGCCGCCATCCCGCCGCACCGCTTCCTGCTCGCCGCCCTGTCGACGCTGGTCGCGTACGCCGCTTTGGCTTGGTACGACCGGATCGCGCTGCTGCATCTCGGCGTGACGCACATCTCAACGTTCTTCGTCTCGGTCTGCTCCTTCACCACCTACGCGCTGTCGCACAACATCGGCGCCTCGGTGTTCTCCGGGGCGGTGGTGCGCTACCGCGCCTACACCGCCAAGGGCCTGTCGGCCGCGCAGGTCGCGGTGCTCGTGGCCCTGTGCTCCTTCACCTTCGGCCTCGGGACGATCCTGCTCGGCGGCTTCGTGCTCGTCGCGCTCCCCGATACCCTGACGCGCCTCCAGGGCTACCTGCCGGCGATCCTCACCAACCCGAGCACCGCCCGCACCCTCGGCGCTGTCCTGCTCGGCGCGGTCGCGCTCTACATCGCCGGCTCGCTGCTCCGGCTGAAGCCGCTGACGATCCGGTCGTTCAAGCTCGAGTACCCGCGCCCGCCGATCATGATCCGGCAGATCATCGCGGCCCCGCTGGAGCTGCTGGGGGCCGCCGGCATCATCTATTTCGCGCTGCCCGAGGCGCACAATCCCGGCTTCCTCGTGGTCCTTGCGGTCTTCCTCGCCTCGTTCTCGGCGGCGCTGGTCTCGAACGCGCCGGGCGGCCTCGGCGTGTTCGAGCTGGTCTTCGTGGTGGCGATGCCCGACATCGCTCGGCCCTCGATCATCGCCGCGCTCCTCGTCTTCCGGATGTTCTATTTCTGGCTTCCGTTCCTGATCTCGGTGATCGTGGTGCTGCTCTACGAGCGCAACCGCCTGGCCGGCGCCCTGCGCGGGACCGGGACGTCGGCAGCCCCCACGCCGGACCCGCCGCTCGTCGCGCCCGGCCTCGATCCGAGAAGATCAAGCGGGACCTGAAGCAGAAGACGGTGTGAGAGACAGGGCTTATGGCGCAACCGCTCGGCCACGAGCGCTTGCGGCAGGCCCTTGAGGCCCTTGGAGCGGATCTGGCCGCGCGCGGCCTTTTCGTCGAACTGGCCGTGCACCGTGGCGGCGCTCTGATCCTTCGCGTCGCATGGCGGTGATCGACGCGGGACGTCGACGCGGTGGTGCGGGAAGGTTTCGACGAGGCGACGCTCGCGCCATCCGTCGCCCGGGTCGCCGGGCTGATGGGCCTCGATCCCGACTGGCTCAACAATGCCGTCGGCATGTTCACGCCCCTCGACGAGCCCGAGAGCTTGTTCGATGTGTCGGGCACCTATCCCAGCGAGGGCCTCCCGGGGCTGAGGACGCTCGTGGCCCGTCCGCACTATCTCCTCGCCATGAAGCTCCGCGCCCTGAGCAGCCTCGATCGCGGAACGCGCGACATGGACGATGCCCGCGCGCTCGCCGCCCATCTCGGGATCCTCGACCTGGAAAGCCTGCACGCCCTCTACGCGTCGATCTACGACGAAGCCCCGCCGATCGATGCGCAACTCCGCTTTCCGGGCGTCCTGGACGCGTCGCCGTGAGACCCGCCACGCTGCACGCGCTCGCCATCCGCATCCGCGAGGATGGCGAATGGGATCATCACAGCCGCGAGTTTCTCGACGCATTCTACGCGCTCGACGGCGAGATCGAGCGCCAGGCGGCGATGATCGCCGGCGATCCCGGACTCGTCGGCGATCGGCGCGCGGACGCCTATCTCGGTGCGATCGCCGAGCATCTTGTACGCCGTTGGGGATTGCCGATCCCCGGATGGGTGCGGGACGACGCGCGTTACCTCACCACAGCGTGGTTCCTGCCGGACGAGCCGAACCTGCGCGACTACCTGCTCTGCGCGAGCCCGGTCGCCTTCCGGGTTCGCCTGATCTTCACGGGTCCGGACCCGCTGCAACGCGCGCGATTTCCCTATCGCCGCGGCGTTCGAAGCCTGCCGCTCGATTATCCGCCGCCGGACCTCAGACCGAGCCGACGTTGCGAAGCCGCGCCCGCGCGTGAATTTCCGCCTGGCTCATCACCGGCGTCTCGCGGCGGAAGCGCTCGATGATCGAGCGGACGAACGGCCGGGCCTGGACCGAGGTGACGAGCACCGGCATCTCGCCCATGCGGGCGGCGGTCTCGAACCGGTCGCGCACCGTCTGCACGAATTCGGTGAGCTTCGAGGGCTGCATCGCCAGGTAGCGCTCGTCGCGCTCGCCGACGATCGAATCGAGGAAGGCCTGCTCCCAGGCCGGCGACAGGGTGATGATCGGCAGCATGCCGTCGGCGCCCTGATACTGCGCACAGATCTGGCGGCCGAGCCGCGCGCGGACGTGCTCGACCATGTCGCGCGGGTTCTTGATCGATCCGGCGACCTCGGCGATGCCCTCGACGATGGCGCCGAGGTCGCGGATCGAGACGCGCTCGGCCAGCAGGAACTGCAGCACCCGCTGGATGCCGGTGGTGTTGATCTGCGAGGGCACGACCTCCTTGACCAGGTCGGCGTGCTCCTTGGACAGCTCGCGCAGCAGCTTCGAGACCTCGACGTGGTTGAGAAGTTCCGAGACGTGCGCCTTGATGATCTCGGTGAGGTGCGTCGAGACGACGGTGGCCGCATCGACGACCGTGTAGCCCTTGAGCTGGGCCTGATCGCGCAGGGACGCGTCGATCCAGGTCGCCGGCAGGCCGAAGGTCGGCTCCAGCATGTGCTGGCCGGGAAGCTGCACCTGCCCGCCCATCGGGTCCATCGCCATGAACTGGCC
The DNA here is from genome assembly GCF_022829485.1 of Methylobacterium sp. J-059. Classification (NCBI taxonomy): domain Bacteria; kingdom Pseudomonadati; phylum Pseudomonadota; class Alphaproteobacteria; order Hyphomicrobiales; family Methylobacteriaceae; genus Methylobacterium; species Methylobacterium sp. J-059. The sequence goes on along the minus strand of NZ_JAKSYA010000152.1, from coordinate 30,155 downwards.
GGGGAAGATCTGGCCGGTTCCGGCCTCGATCTCCTTCACGCGCACGACGTACGCGTTGGCATCGAGCTGGACGTTGTCGAGGATCCGAACGGAGGGCATGACGAAGCCGAGATCGGCCGCCAGCTGCCGGCGCAGCGCCTTGATCTGGTCGGTCAGCCGGTCCTGTCCCTCGCCGTTGACGAGGGCGAGGAGGGCGTAGCCCATCTCGAGCTTGAGCTCGTCGAGCTTCAGGAGGTCGGTGACCGTCTCCTCCTTCTCCTTGGCCGCGGCCGCCACCGCCGCCGCGTCCATCGGCACGCCGGCGGCATCGAGCGGGGGCGCCTCGCGGGCGGTCTTCGCGAACCGCCAGGCGGCGTAGCCGGAGGCGCCGGCGAGGGCGAGGAACGGAAGCATCGGCATGCCGGGCATCAGCGCGATCAGCACCATCACGCCCGAGGACATGCCGAGCGCCTTCGGGTAGTTGGCGAGCTGCTTGCCGAGCGCCTTGTCGGCCGAGCCCTTCACGCCGGCCTTCGAGACGAGGATGCCGGCCGCGGTCGAGACGATCAGCGCCGGAACCTGCGAGGCGAGGCCGTCGCCGATGGTGAGCAGGGTGTAGCTCTTGGCCGCCGCGCCGATCGCCATGTCCTGCTGCGCGACGCCGATGATGATGCCGCCGACAACGTTGATGAAGGTGATGAGCAGGGCCGCGATCGCGTCGCCGCGGACGAACTTCGAGGCGCCGTCCATGGCGCCGAAGAACGACGATTCCTCCTCGAGCGCCGAGCGCCGCGCCTTGGCGACCTTCTCGTCGATCAGGCCGGCCGAGAGGTCCGCGTCGATCGCCATCTGCTTGCCGGGCATCGCGTCGAGGGTGAACCGCGCCGCGACCTCGGCGATGCGGCCCGAGCCCTTGGTGATCACGACGAAGTTCACGATGATCAGGATCGCGAACACGATGATCCCGATGACGAAGTTGCCGCCCATCACGAAGTTGCCGAAGGCTTCGATCACGTGGCCGGCCGCCGCCGTGCCCTCGTGACCGTGCCCGAGGATCAGCCGGGTCGAGGCGAGGTTGAGCGCCAGCCGCAGCATGGTCGCCATCAGCAGCAGCGTCGGGAAGACGGTGAACTCGAGCGGGTTGTCGATGAACAGCCCGGTCATCATGATCAGCACCGACATGATGATCGACACGGCGAGCAGCAGGTCGAGCAGCACCGACGGCAGCGGGAAGATCAGCACCGCGAGGATGCCCATCACCGCGGTGGCGAAGAACAGGTCGGTGCGCTTGGTGAGCGCATCGAGGCTGGCGCGGTTCGGCATCGAGAAGCCGGCGAGCGCCGACAGGCCTCCGCTCCGCTCCGACGCGATCGCCGTCTCGCTCATGTCCACCGCTCCCGCCCGCGATAGGCGGACCCGGCAAGATCTGCCGGGCGGATGGTTAGCGGCGCCTTAACGGACGCGATCGATGCCTAAGGCCAAGCTGGAACCCGGCTCGGATCCCGGGGCTTGAACGGGCTCGGGATCGGGCCCGCCGTCCAGGCGGGTTGCGCGATCCGAGGTTCGACACCGGAGGAATGCCCATGGCGATGCGAGCCATCACCGCCCTGTTCGACGATTACGACGCGGCAGCCCGCGCGGTCGACAAGCTCGAGGCCGAGGGCATTCCGCACGGCGACATCAGCATCGTCGCGAACAACGCCGAGGATCGGCACGCCGGGCGCTTGGCCCCCGTCGGGGATCCGACGCGCTCGTCCGACCCGAACGACGCCAACGTCGGAGGCGCCGGCACCGGCGCGACGCTCGGCACCGTGCTCGGCGGCGGCGCCGGCCTCCTGGCGGGGCTCGGGATGCTGGCGATTCCCGGCATCGGCCCGGTGGTGGCGGCGGGCTGGCTCATCGCGACCGCGGCCGGCGCCGGCGTCGGCGCGGCGGCGGGCGGGCTGCTCGGCGCGCTGACCGGCGCCGGCCTCAGCGAGCACGAGGCGGAGACCTATACGGAGGGCGTGCGCCGGGGCGGGACCCTCGTCACCGCGCGCGTCGACGAGGGCCATGCCGACCGCGTCCTCGCCATCCTCGATCGGCACGGCTCGATCGATCTCGACGAGCGGGCGCAGGGCTGGCGGGCACAGGGCTGGACCGGCGGGATGACTGGCTCGGACGGGGCGAGGGGTGAGATCGGGTCGACCGCGATCGGCGCCGCGGGCTCGACCACGACGGGGCTCGACACCGAGAGCGGTCACACCCTGCAGCCGGCGGAGGAGCACAAGGCCGCCGGCACGCCGCCTGCGCCGACCCAGACCTTCGGATCGGACCGCCGCTGACCGCCCGAACCTAGTCGCCTTGCGGCGATCAGGTTATCTGCTTGCGGGCGAACAGGGCGGCGGCGAAGAACACCGCCGCGCCCGCCGCGACCAGGCTGCTCATCAGCAGGCGCCGCGGTTGCGTCGAGGATTCCGCCAGCACCGGCTCGACGATCGGGCTGAAGAACTCGATCTGCCGCGCCGCGATCATCCGCGCGCGCTCGTTGGCGGCGATGACCTTGGCGTAGTATTTCTCGGTGTCCTTGCGCTCGTTGTCCAAGGCTTCGAAGCGCGTCAGCGCGTCGGAAAGCAGGCGCTTCTGCTCCGGATCCTGGCTCGCCGACTGACGCTCGATCCGGCTGATGTTGTCGTCGAGGTCCTTGATCTGCGCCTTCATGTCTTGGATCCGGCGCGATTCCGGTGCGAGGTCGCGCAGCGACATCGTCAGCTGAACCGACAGGTTGATGCGCGCGGCACGAAGCTCGCCGATCACCTTCAGATTGGTCTCGTTGGCCTTCTGCGCGTCGAGGACGCCGTCCCGGTTGCGCAGGTCGCGCACCGCGAGGCGGATCTTGGCGAGGCGTTCCTCGGCGAGGCGCATCTCGCGGTTGCTCTCGGCGACCGCGTCGGTGCGCGCGCGCATGCTGAGCTCGTTCACCATCCGCTCGGCTTCCGCCATCACCGCCTTGGTGATCGCCAGCGACTCGGCCGGGTCGAATGCCGACACCGTCAGCGACATGATGCCGGAGCTGCCCTCGAGCTCGACGTTCACGCGCTCGCGCCAGTATTTCAGGAACTTCTCGATCGGCTTCTCGGCGTCGAAGCGGGAGAGGAAGTCGATCTGATCCCGGCTGAACCATTCCCGGATCGGCAGCTTCGCCTGAATGACTTCCAGCATCGGCCGGCTGAGGACGTACTGGTGCGTGATCAGCACGTCCTGGGCCAGCATCTCCTTGGGAACGCCGGCGTTGGTGCCGACCGCGTCGGGGGTCGCCTTCTCGGCGCCGCCGAGCGCCGGGCGCAGCGCGAAGCGCGCCTCGGTGACGAAGCGGTCGGAGGCCATGAGGCCGTAATAGATCCCGCCGAGCGCGGTCGGCAGGACGAAGCAGAGCACGAACAGGATCGGCAGCCACGGATCGCTCTTCACGTGGCTCTGGTAGGAGCGGATGCCCTTCTTGCGGTCGGCGAAGCGGGACAGCCGCGCGATCTGGCTCAGCGACTCCGCCACCGCCTTGGACCGGTCGGCGGTCGTCAGCGGCTGGCCCTGGGGATTGCGGATCTCGACGTTCATGGACCTGCTGTTTCCGTTGTCCCGGCGGAGGCGGCGACCACCCTCGGCTTCGTGCGCGGCGAAACGATGTCCGCCGCGCCGCGCATCCTCACGCGTTCAGGCGGCGATAGACCTCGATCGCGTCGTTGACGTCCTCGTAGATGATCGCGCGGCCGTTGATCAGCACGATGCCCTGCGTGCACCACTCGCGGATGGTCTCCATCGAGTGGGACACCATGATGACGTCGGCCGACTTGCGCCGCTCGGCGAACACCTCCGAGCAGCGCCGCTGGAAGCGCGCGTCGCCGACCGCCGTGACCTCGTCGATCAGGTAGCAGTCGAACGGGATCGCCATGCTCATCCCGAAGGCGAGGCGGGAGCCCATGCCGGAGGAGTAGGTCCGGATCGGCACGTCGAGGTAGCTGCCGAGTTCGGAGAAGTCCTCGACGTAGTCGAGCACCCGCTTCGGGTCCTCGCCGTACACCCGGGCGACGAAGATCACGTTGTCGCGCCCCGTCATCATCGGGTGGAAGCCGCCGCCGAAGCCGAGCGGCCAGGAGACCCGGAGGTTCCGCTTGATCTTGCCGCTCGTCGGCTCCTCGGTGCCGCCGATCATGCGCATCGTCGTCGACTTGCCGGCGCCGTTGATCCCGAGGATGCCGTAGCTGATGCCGGGCTTCAGCGTCAGCGACACCCGCTCCAGGATCGTGCGGCGGTGGCCGTCGGTCTTGTAGATCTTGGTGACGTTCTCGAAGCGGATCACCGCGGGCCGGTCTCCTCGGCGCGACCGGGTCGGCAGGCCGCCCCGCGGCTGTGCGCACCGAAAACGGCGAATCTGAGGATGGCCGGCCGCGCGCCTAATCGACGGCCGGGGCGTGCAGCTCGGCGTTGGTGAAGCGCTGCTGCTCCTCCATCACCAGCGCGCCGAGCTCGCGCTTGATCGCGTTGAAGTCCTGGCTCGCCGGATCGCGCGGGCGCGGCATCGGCACGACGACGTCGCGTTTGATCCGGCCCGGGCGGTAGGTCATCACCAGGATGCGGTCGGCGAGGTAAATCGCCTCCTCGATCGAGTGCGTCACGAACACGATCGTCTTGCGGTATTCCGACCAGATCCGGAGAAGCTCGTCCTGCAGCGTTCGGCGGGTCAGGGCGTCGAGCGCGCCGAAGGGCTCGTCCATCAGCATCACCGGCGGGTCGAGGGCCAGGATGCGGGCGATCGCGACGCGCTGGCGCATGCCGCCGGACAGGTCCTTCGGATAGCGCTTGCGGAAGTCGGAAAGGCCGAGCGTCGCGACGATGCGGTCGACGGTGACGGTCGCCTCGGGCTTGGGCACGCCCTTGATGTCGAGGCCGAAGCGCACGTTGTCCTCGACGTTCATCCACGGGAACAGCGCGTATTCCTGGAAGACCATGCCGCGGTCCGGCCCCGGCTGGGTCACCGGGCGGCCGCCCAGCGTGATCCGCCCGTCGGTCAGCGGGGTGAAGCCGGCGATGGCGTTCAGCAGGGTGGACTTGCCGCAGCCCGAGGGGCCGAGCAGGCACAGGAACTGGCCTTCGGGCACCGTGGCGGTGATGTCCTGCAGCGCCGCGACCGCGGCGGTTCCGGAGCCGAACACCTTCACGGCGTTCGCGACGACGATCTCTGCAAACATGAACGGCCTATCGCTCGAGGCCGCGATGCCAGCGCAGCAGGTGGTCGTTGAGGCGGCTCATCGCGCCGTCGATGATCAGGCCGAGGATGCCGATCGTCAGCATGCCGCCGATGATCTTGTCCGACCACATGTACTCGCGCGCCTCGAGGATGCGGTAGCCGAGGCCGTCGGAGACCGCGATCATCTCGGCGACGATCACGACGATGAAGGCCGTGCCGATCCCGATCCGCATGCCGGCCAGCACGTAGGGGCTCGCCGCCGGCAGGATCACGCGGCGGAACATCGTCCAGGAATTCGCCCCGAGGTTCCGGGCTGCGCGGATGTAGATCGAGTCGACCTGCCGGACGCCGGCGATGGTGTTGACCAGCACCGGGAAGAAGGTGCCGAGCGCGATCAAGAACAGGGCGGGCGGGTTGCCGAGCCCGAACCAGACGATGGCGAGCGGGATGTAGGCGATCGGCGGGATCGGGCGCAGCACCTGCAGCAGCGGGTTGAACAGCGCGTAGAGGCGGTCGCTAGTGCCGAGCATCAGCCCGGTCGGCACCGCGAGCCCGGCCCCGATGACGAAGCCCGACAGCACCCGCGTCAGGCTCGACACCGCGTCGTGCGGCATCTCGCCGGAGAAGAGCCAGGCGGCGTAGCTCTCCTGGCCCGGCTCGTAGGGGAGGGCGGGCAGGAGGCCGGCATACCACTTCACCGCGACCGCGCTCGGCGGCGGCAGGACGATCGGCGAAAACACCCCGACCCGGGTCAGGATCTCCCAGAGGACGAGCAGCCCGACCGGGACGATCGCGCCGCGAAGCGAGGACAGCCGCATCACTTGATCTTCAGCTCGGCCTTGGCCTTGTCGAGAAGATCGGTCTTCACCCACTCGGCGTCGCTCTTGGGCGGGGTCACCATCTTACCCAGGCCGTACTTCATCATGTAGTCGGTGGTCGTCTGCATGTGGCCGGCCGGGACGTCGTAGGTGTAGCTCGCGTTGGCCATGCCGTCGCGAAAGTCCTGGCTCGAGAGCTGGCCCTTGAACACCGATTCACGCACGTACTTCTCGGCGAGCGCTGGGTCGTCGATGAACGCCTTGGTCGCGGCCACGAACAGCTTGAGGACGCGTCCGGCGATCTCGGGCTTCTCGTTGTACATCTTCTCGGTCATGACGAGCGGACGCACCGGAATGCCGATCGGCGTGTCGTAGGGCTTCACCACCTCTACGCCCCAGCCGGCGCTGATCGCCTGGGTCGATTGCGGCTCCGACTGGCAGATCACGTCGACGTACTTCTGCGCCAGCGCCTGGTTCAGGTCGGCGTAGTTGTTGAAGTAGATCAGCTGCACGTCCTTGCCGGCGCGCTCGCCCCAGGTCATGCCGTGCTTGTCGAGCTCGGCGAGCAGCATCAGGTCCTGCGTCCCGCCGCGGACGGTGGCGACCTTGAGGCCCTTCACGTCCTTCAGCGTCTTCACCGCGTCGAGGTCCGGCCGCTTCAGGATCCGCACGCCGCCGTTGGCGAAGCCCGCCACGACGTAGAGCTTCACGCCGTTGCCGCGCGCCGCCACCGCGCCGTCGGCGCCCGAGGCCGAGATGTCGATCTGGTCGACCGCCATCGCCGGATAGATGTCGGCGCCCTTGGCGAACTGCTTCTCGTCGATCTTCAGGCCGAACTTCGGGGCGATCTCCTTCATGTACGAGATCGCGCCGTAATGGGCGAACTTCAGGTTCCCGAGGCGGACGACGTCGTCGGCCTGCGCCGCTCCGGCGGCCAGGAACAGGATTGCGGCGGCGGCGGCCGAAGCGCGCTTGAACATCCATGTCCTCCAGTCGCAGGTCGTCCCGCCTGCGTTTGGCCCGACGCTGTACGCCGGCCGTCGCATTGACTAGGCGCGGGCTCGACTGAAAGTAAAGCGCAGGGAGGCGACGCGGTGACAGCTGTTGAAACGGATGAAACCGGCCCGATAGCCGTGGTCGGCTGCGGCACGCTCGGCGCGAGCTGGGCGGCGCTCTTCCTGGCGCACGGCTTCGATGTGGCGGCCTACGACACCGCCCCCGGCTTCGCCGATCGGATGCTTGCGTCCGTCGCCCGATACCGCGATCAGCTGGCCGAGCTCGGCCCGGCCGGCACGGGTCGCCTCGAGATCTGCGAGACGCTCGACCAAGCCGTGTCCGGCGCCGTCTTCGTCCAGGAGAACGCGCCGGAGAACGAGGCGGTCAAGCGCGCGATCCTGGCCGAGCTCGACGCGCGGGTGGCCCCCGGCGTGATCGTCGCGTCGAGCACCTCGGCGCTGCTGCGCAGCCGGATCGTCGCCGATTGCGGCACGCCCGAGCGCGTGATCGTCGCCCACCCGTTCCACCCGCCGCACCTGGTTCCGCTGGTCGAGATCGTCGCCGGCAACGCCGCGGTCGCCGAGCGCGCGGCGGCGTTCTACGCCGGGCTCGGACGGCGCCCGGTGATCCTGCGGCGCGAGATGCCGGGCCACGTCGCCAACCGCCTCGCCTCGGCCCTGTACCGCGAGGCGGTGAACCTCGTCGCCGAGGGGGTCGCCAGCGTCGCCGACATCGACGCCGCGCTCTGCAACGGGCCGGGCCTGCGCTGGGCGGCGATGGGGCCGCACATGACCTACCATCTTGGCGGCGGGTCGGGCGGCATCCGGCACTATCTCGATCATCTCGGCCCGAGCCAGGTCCGCCGCTGGGAGAGCCTCGGCCATCCCGACCTGAGCGAGGCGGTGAAGGACGCGATCGTCGAGGGCGTCGCGGCGGAGGCGGCCGGACGCTCGCTCGCCGACCTCGAAGCCCGCCGCGACCGAGCGCTGATCGACATCCTGAAGGCCCGGACCGAGGTGGCCGGGCCGTAGCCGGCGCAAGGGTTCGCTGCGGCCATGCGCCGGGCGCAGCGCGACGGCCGCAACGGGCGTGCTATGCGCAGCACCTCCTCGAACACGAACCGGTCGGCCATCCCGTGAACGCCGTGATGATCATCGTCCCGATCTTCGGGATCATCCTGATCGGCTGGGGCGCCGCGCTCGCCGGGCTGCTCTCCGACAAGGTGAGCGAGGGCCTGTCGGAATACGTCTTCGCCATCGCCGTGCCGTCGCTGATCATCGCGACGCTGACCCGGCCCGGCCTCGAAGGCGAGATCGCCTGGGGCTACTGGATCGCCTATTTCGGCGGCGCCGGCGTGTCGTGGCTCGCCGGCTCGCTGATCGCGCGGCGGCGGGACGGCATCGGGCGGCAGGGCGCGATCCTGCACGGCTTCGCTGCGAGCCAGTCCAACACGATCTTCGTCGGCGTCCCGACCATCCTGCAGGCCTACGGCGAGGAGGGCGCGTTCCCGCTCTTCCTGCTGCTCGCCGTCCACCTGCCGCTGATGATGGGCTGCGCCACCTTCCTGATCGAGGCGGAGGCCGGTCGCTCCCTGTGGCAGCGCCTGCGCGGCCTCGCTCTCGTGCTGATCCGCAACCCGATCTTCGTGGCGCTGCTCATCGGGATGGCGCTGAAGCAGGGCGGCGTCGTCCCGTCCGGCATCCCGAAGTCGCTGATCGACATGTTCGCGGCGACCGCCTCGACCTGCGCGCTGATCGCGCTCGGCGCCGGGCTGCGGCGCTACCGGGTGCTGTTCGACCTGCCGGGTGCCGTGGTGATCGCGCTGCTCAAGCTCGTCGTGCATCCGCTGATCGTGTGGCTGCTGGCGACCAAGGTGTTCGCGATGCCGCCGGCCTATGCCGGCGTCGCGACCCTGTTCGCGGCGATGCCGGTCGGCATCAACGCCTACCTGCTCGCCATGCGCTACCGCACCGAGACCGGGCTGATCGCGGCCTCCCTGCTGGTCTCGACGCTGCTCGCGCCCTTCACCACCATCGCCTGGCTGACCCTGCTCGGCCGGGCGTGACAGCGGCGCGCGGCTGACCCTTCGCCGCGCCGGGCGCGGTGGAAGTCGGCGCGCATCCGTCTATCTTCGCGAGCAACGGACCGGCGGACCACCGAACCGGCGAAGACAGTCTCGGAGAGGGACCGACCATGAACGCACCGATGCGCGCGCCTGCCGGAAGCGCCGGCCCCACGGCCAAGGCGTCGGCCGGCTTCGTCTGGGACGACCCGTTCCTGCTCGACGACCAGCTCACCGAGGACGAGCGCGCGATCCGCGACGTTGCGCACGACTTCGCGCAGGAGCGTTTGCTGCCCGGCATTGTCGAGGCCTACGCCGAGGAGAAGACCGACCCGGACCTGTTTCGCGAGATGGGCGCGCTCGGCCTGCTCGGCGTGACGATCCCGGAGGAGTACGGCTGCGCCGGCGCCGGCTACGTCGCCTACGGCTTGGTGGCCCGCGCCGTCGAGCGGGTCGATTCCGGCTACCGCTCGATGATGAGCGTGCAGTCGTCCCTGGTGATGTACCCGATCCACGCCTACGGCTCCGAGGCGCAGCGCCGCAAGTTCCTGCCGAAGCTCGCGTCCGGCGAGTTCATCGGCTGCTTCGGCCTGACCGAGCCTGATGCCGGCTCGGATCCCGGCGGGATGAAGACGCGAGCCGAGAAGATCGACGGCGGCTACCGCCTGTCGGGCGCCAAGATGTGGATCTCGAACGCGCCCTTCGCCGACGTGTTCGTGGTCTGGGCGAAGTCCGACGCGCATGACGGCGCGATCCGCGGCTTCATCCTGGAGAAGGGCATGAAGGGGCTCTCCGCCCCGACGCTGAAGGGAAAGCTGTCGCTTCGCGCCTCGACCACGGGCGAGATCGTGATGGAGGGCGTCGAGGTCGGCGAGGACGCGCTGCTGCCGAACGTCTCCGGGCTGAAGGGGCCGTTCGGCTGCCTCAACCGCGCCCGCTACGGCATCTCGTGGGGGGCGATGGGCGCCGCCGAGGATTGCTGGCACCGGGCGCGGTCCTACACCCTCGAGCGCAGGCAGTTCGGCCGTCCGCTGGCGCAGACGCAGCTGATCCAGAAGAAGCTCGCCGACATGCAGACCGAGATCACCCTCGGGCTGCAGGCGTCCTTGCGCGTCGGCCGCCTAATGGACGAGGACAAGATGGCGCCGGAGATGATCTCGCTGATCAAGCGCAACAATTGCGGCAAGGCGCTCGACATCGCGCGGACCGCCCGCGACATGCACGGCGGCAACGGCATCATGGGCGAGTACCACGTGATGCGGCACGCCCAGAACCTCGAGACGGTCAATACCTACGAGGGCACGCACGACGTCCACGCCCTGATCCTCGGGCGTGCGCAGACCGGGCTGCAGGCCTTCTTCTGAACGGAGGACCGCGACGATTGAATGTTTCGCCGCGGGCACACGATACAACGGTACGTTTCTCTCTCTCGCGCGTTGTTTATCCGACAACATCATGTCGATGAACGAGTGAGAATCTTATGAAACGGATTGTTCTGACATCCGCGCTGATGGTCGGCGCCCTCGCGATGCTTCCGGCGACGGTCGACGCCCGTGGCTTCGGCGGTCGCGGCGGCGGCATTGGCGGCGGTCACGGCTTCGGCGGCGGCGGGTTCGGCGGCGGCCGTGGCTTCGGCGGCGGCCGTGGCTTCGGTGGTGGCGGCTTCGCGGGTCGCGGCATCGGCGGCGGTGGCTTCGCCAATCGCGGGATCGGCGGCGGCTTCGCCAACCGAGGCGCGTTCGGCGGCAATGCCGGCTTCGCCAATCGCGGCGCATTCGTCGGAAACCGCGGCTTCGCCAACAACGCGGGCTTCGCCAACCGCGGGATCGGCCGGGGCTACGGCGCCGGTTATGGGCGCGGTTACCGCGGCGGGTACGGTCGCGGCCTCGGATACGGCGCCGCCGGGCTCGGCCTCGGGCTGGCGACCGGCGCGCTGATCGGCGGCGGCCTGGGTTACGGCTACGGCGGATACGGCTACGACGACAACTACTACGGCGGCGGCTATGCGCCGGCCGGCTACGGCTACGGCTACAATCCGGGATACACCGAGGTTCAGACCGAGGTGGCGCCGGGGCCGCAGGAATCGGTGAGCTACTGCATCCAGCGCTTCCGCTCCTACGATGTGCGGTCGCAGACCTACCTCGGCAACGACGGCCAGCGGCATTCCTGCCCGTAACGGCATCGTGCCGAACTGAAGGAGAGCCCCGCGGCCGAGAGGGTCGCGGGGCTTTTTGCGGCCGGCCGGATACCGTGCCGGGCCGAAGGGAAACTCACATCATGATGGCCGACGAAATCGAAGACCTGCACCGCGCCCGAACCGTGCTCGCACGCCAGCGCAACGCGATGACCAAGCGGCTCGCCGGGATCGATCTCGCGCCGGTCTCGATGGCCGAGGACCTGACCCGCATCCTCGTCGCGATCGAGGCCGTCGACCGGGCGCTGACCGCCGAGGGCCGCCCTTACATGGCGCCCGAGATACAGGCCGAGGGCTGACGGCCCAACGCCGACCCGAAAGGCTCGGGGCCGGCGTTCCATGATCGATCGCCCGTCGGATCGGCGCCCGCCAGGCGCCGATCGTCCCTCGCCCGCGACCGGTCTCAGACCGAGGCGACCTCGATCCGCACCGGGACTGACTTCGCCGCGGGCACCTTGCTGCGCTCGGCATGGTGCCAGAGCGGGATCAGCGGATTGCATTCGGGGTAGTAGCCGCCGACGCAACCCTTCGGGATGTCGTAGGCGAGCACCCGAAACCCATCCACCCGCCGAACGACCTGGTCGTTGGCCGCACCGACGAGATCGACGTTCTGCGCATCGCGCAGGCCGAGGCGGGCGATGTCGTCGCGGTTCATGAACAGCACCATGCGCGTGCCTTTGACGCCGCGGAAGCGATCGTCGTAGCCGTAGATCGTGGTGTTGAACTGATCGTTCGACCGCATCGTGATGAGGCGCATCACGTCCGGATCGGCCTGCTCGGTGTCGGGATCGGCCGACAGCCCGCGGGGGGTGACGAAGTTCGCCTTGCCGCTCTCGGTCTTCCAATCGCGGTCGGCCGCGGGGATCGGACGGCGGAAGCCGCCGGGCGTCCACATCCGCGCGTTGAAGTCCTTGAACTGATCCGGATAGGTCGCCTCGATCGCGTCGCGCACGCTGGCGTAGTCGCTGCCCCAGCGATCCCAGTCGATTCGCGGATTGGGCGCCAGCGTCGCCTTGGCGATCCCGGCGACGATCCGCGGCTCGGAAAGCAATTCCGGTCCCGCCGGCTCGGCATAGCCCTTCGAGCCGTGGATGCACGCGGTCGAATCCTCCATCGAGACCGCCTGCCGTCCTCCGGCCTGCTGGTCGATCTCGATCCGGCCGAGGCAGGGCAGGATGTAGGCGACCTCGCCGTGGATCAGGTGGTTGCGGTTGAGCTTGGTCGAGATCTGCACCGTCAGGCGCAGGGTCTTCCAGGCCGCCTCCATCAGCGTGGTCTCCGGGACGGCGCGGATGAAGTTCCCGCCGAGCGCCACGAACGCCTTCACCGATCCGTCGAGGATGCCCTCGCAGGCCTCGACGGTGTTGAGGCCCTTCTCCATCGGCGGCTCGAAATCGTAGAGCTGCCGCAGCTTGTCGTTCGGCACCAGCTCCGGCTTCTCGGTGATGCCGACCGTGCGCTGCCCCTGGACGTTGGAGTGCCCCCGGACCGGGCAGATGCCGGCGCCGCGCTTCCCGATGTTGCCGCGCATCAGGAGCAGGTTGACCAGGGCCTGCACCGTCTCGACGCCCATGCGGTGCTGCGTCAGCCCCATCCCGTAGACGCCGATCGTCGCCTTCGCCTTGGCGTAGGTCGCGGCCGTCTGCTCCAGGGCCTTCCGCGTCAGGCCGGAATGCCGCTCGAGCTCGTCCCAGGTCTTTTCGCGCACGGAGGCCGCGAACGCCTCGAAGCCCTGGGTGTGCTCGGCGATGAAGGCGGTGTCGAGAACCCGCTCCGCCCCGCTCGCGATCGCCGCGTCGTCGAGCGCCAGCAGCGCCTTGCAGATGCCGTAGATCGCCCCGAGGTCGCCGCCGGCCTTCACCTGGAGGTACTGCGACGAGATCCGCGTCTCGGATCGCGTCAGCATCTCGAGCGGCGCCTGCGGGTTGGTGAAGCGCTCCAGCCCGCGCTCGCGGAACGGGTTGAAGGTGATGATCGGGACGCCGCGCCGGCTGGCGTCCTGCAGCGGGTGCAGCATCCGCGGCGCGTTCGAGCCGGGGTTCTGGCCGAAGAATAGGATGCAGTCGGTATGCTCGAACGCCTCCAGCAACACGGTGCCGACCGGCGAGCCGATGCTCTCGGGCAGGGCCACGGAGGTCGATTCGTGGCACATGTTCGACGAGTCGGGCAGGTTGTTGTTGCCGTAGAGCCGCGCCAGCAGGCCGTACATGTACGAGGTCTCGAGCGAGGCGCGGCCCGAGGCGTAGAACACCGCCTGCTTCGGCTCGAGCGCCTTCAGCTCGGCGCCGATCTCCGCGAAGGCGTCGTCCCACGAGACCGGCCGGTACCGGTCGGTCGCCGCGTCCCAGCGCAGCGGCACGGTGAGGCGGCCGAGCTCCTCGAGATCGTAGTCGCGCCAGCCGGCGAGCTCGGTCACGGTATGGGCGGCGAAGAAGTCGGCGCCGACGCGCTTGCGCGTCACCTCCCACGCGGTGGCCTTGGCGCCGTTCTCGCAATACTCGAACACCGCCGGCTTGCCGGGCTTGGCCCAGGCGCAGCTGACGCACATGAACCCGCCGGGCTTGTTCTGGTGGCGCAGCATCAACCCGCCGGTGACGGGGATCTGCTCGCGCAGCAGGATCTCGGTCAGCGACTTCGCCGACCCCCAGCCGCCGGCCGGCCCCTCGTAGGGATCGAGCTGCACCGAATCCGTCATTCCCGAGACTCCAACTTCGCGTTCGCGGATCGGGCCGAAGGCGCGATCATCGGGGAAGAACCGTCCGTCGGTGCGAAAGGGTCCGGTCGGGCGCGTGCGGCAAACATCGCGCGCGCGCAGGGTCGGCGGCGGGCGGTCGGCCGTGCTACGGCTCGCCCCGGCCATCATCGAAAGCACGCCCCCGATTGTCCGACCGGAACGAGACCCCGCTGCCGCGCGCCGCAGACGCCCCGCGCGACGCCCGAACCGAAGCGGTCCTCGACCGGATCGCCGCCGCGGGGAGCACCCGCTTCGGGACCGGCGAGCACGGGCTCGATCTCGTGCGCATCGACGCCGCGGGCGCAACGCTCGCGCAGCGCATCGACCCGGAGGCGCCCGCGCCGGCGTGGTGGGACCCCGAATGCGGCGGCCTGAACCTCGCCGACGCGGTCCTCGACAGGGCCCGGATGGAAGGGGCGAACCTCTCGGCCGCGAACCTGCGGCGGGCGAACCTCTCCGGCGCGGTCGGCCGCTCCGCCACCTTCGCCGGCGCGAACCTGGAAGAGGCCGACCTCGGCGAGGCCGACCTCAGCGGCACCGATTTCCGGGGCATCGTCGCCGGCCAGGCGAGCTTCCGCGAGGCGATGCTAGAGGATGCACGCTTCGACGACGCGGCGTTGCGCTTCGCGAAGTTCCCGCAGGCGCTGCTCGACGGCGCGAACTTCTCCGGCGCCGACCTGTGGGGCGCGGACTTCACCGGGGCGGATGCCGACGACACCAGCTTCAAGGGAGCGCGGCTCGACGAGGCCGACCTCTCCGACGTGAACCTGACGCACGCGGACTTCGAGGGCGCGAGCCTGACCAAGGCGCGCCTCGTCGGCTCGCGGCTTCGCGGCGCCAACCTCTCGAACGTCAAGCTCGACGGCGCCGACCTCTCCGGCGCGGACCTCTCGGAGACCAGCCTAGTCCGGCTCAACTTCGTCACGTGCAAGCTGCACCATGCCCGCTTCGCCGGCGCCTGGCTCAACGGCACGCGGATGCGGATCGAGCAGCTCGGCGGCATGGTCGGCGAGGAGGCCGCGGGCGACTACGCCGGCGCGCAGGCGAGCTACCTCGCGCTGGAGCAGAACCTGAAGAGCATCGGGAGCCACGACGAGGCGAGCTGGGCGTACAAGCGCGGCCGAAGGATGGGGCGGTTCGAGGCCGGGGAGAAGACCCGCGTGGCCTGGACCGCACGGGACGGGCGGGCGTTCCTGCGCCACGGCTACCGCTGGACCTCGGACCGCTTCGTCGAGTGGCTGTGCGACTACGGCGAGAGCCTGTCGCGGATCGCGCGCGCCTTCGCCATCCTAATCGTCGTCTTCGCGGTCCTGTTCGGCTTCGCCGGCGGCCTTATCCCGGACGGGTCGACCGAGCCGACCCGGAACGCCGTCGACTGGCTGAGCTACAGCGCGCTCAACATGATGACGGCGAACCCGCCGGAGATCGGCGTCAAGCCGATCGGCCGCTTCACCAACCTGCTCGTCGGCATCGAAGGCGCCGCCGGCATCATCCTTATGGGGCTCTACGGCTTCGTGCTCGGCAACCGGCTGCGCCGCTGATTTTGCCGGGTGCGCCCTATGTCACGGGGCAGGGCCGCGCCGGCCGAGGATCACGCACCTTCATGCCCGACTGGATTCGCGACACCGTGTGGTGGCAGGTCTACCCGCTCGGCTTCGTCGGGGCGGAAGGCACGCGCCGACGCGGCGCCGAGGTCGCGCATCGCCTGAACCACATCGTCGCCTGGCTCGACTACGCCGCCGATCTCGGCGCGACCGGCCTCGCGCTCGGCCCGATCTTCGCGTCCGAGACCCACGGCTACGACACGATCGACTACCTGCGCATCGACCCGCGGCTCGGCGACGAGGCCGACTTCGACCGGCTGATCGCGGCGGCCCATGCCCGCGGGCTGAAGGTCCTGCTCGACGGCGTGTTCAACCATGTCGGGCAGGATTTTCCGGCGTTCCGCACTGTCCTCGACGAGGGCCCGTCCGCCGCCCGGGCCGGCTGGTTCCACCTGTCCTGGCCGGAGGGCACCAACCCCGGCGACGTGCCGGACCACCGCTGCTTCGAGGGCCACAGCGCCCTGGTCACCCTGAACCACGACCACCCCGAGGTCGCCGACCACGTCGTCGCGGTGATGAACCACTGGCTGGCCCGCGGCGCCGACGGCTGGCGCCTCGACGCGGCCTACGCCGTCCCGCGCGCCTTCTGGACGCGCGTCCTGCCGCGGGTCCGCGCGGCGCATCCGGACGCCTACCTCGTCGGCGAGGTGATCCACGGCGATTACGCCGGCATAGTCGCCGAGACCGGCCTCGATTCGGTGACGCAGTACGAGCTGTGGAAGGCGATCTGGAGCGGTCTCAACGACTGCAACCTGTTCGAGCTGGCACACGCGCTGAAGCGGCACGACGACTTTCTCGACGCCTTCGTGCCGATGACCTTCGTCGGCAACCACGACGTCACCCGGATCGCGAGCCGGATCGCCGACATCCGGCACCTGCCCCATGCCCTGGCCGTGCTGCTCACCGTCGGCGGCACGCCCTCGATCTATGCCGGCGACGAGCAGGCCTTCCGCGGCATCAAGGAGGACCGGGCCGGCGGCGACGACGCCATCCGCCCGGCCTTCCCCCCGAGCCCCGACGACCTCGCGCCGGAAGGCTGGCCGACCTACCGGCTGCATCAGGACCTCATCGCCCTGCGCCGGCGGCATCCGTGGCTGCACACGGCGCGGACGCGCGCGCTGCATCTGACCAACACCGCCCTGACGCTGGAAGCGCACGGCGACGGGCAACGGCTCCTCCTCGCCCTCAACCTGTCGGACGAGCCGTCGGAGCAGCCGGCGCCGGGCGCGCTCGGCCTCGAAGCCGGGCAGGGCGAGGTGATCGGCGAGGGCGAGTCTCAGGCCCGCATCCGCCTTTCGCCGCACGGATGGGCGATCCTCGCGGCAAAGGCGTGATCGCCGGGCGCGCCGCCCTAGGTGGAGATCGTGAAGCGGACGAGGCCGACCATGCAGACGCGAGCGCGCACGACCGGGATCCGCAAGCCGTCGCCCGGACACCTCGTCCTCGCGGTCTCGCTCGGCATCGTCGCGCATGCCGGGGCCGCCTCGGCGCTGGAAGTGACCCGCTCCCGCATCGTCGCCGCGCCGCCCGCCGCGATCTGGTCGTTGATCGGCGGCTTCTGCGACATCGCGCGGTGGCACCCGCAGGTGACGCGCTGCACGCTGTCGTCGGAAGACGGCGCCCCGGTGCGCGCCCTCGTCGCGGCGGGCGGCCTCGGCACGCTCATCGAGATCGAGACCGCGCGGGACGAGGCGGCGCTGAGCTATTCCTACAGGCTCGTCTCCGGGCCGTTGCCGGCGAAGGACTACACGTCGACGCTCTCGGTCACGCCGATCGGCAAGGGCGCGACGGTCACCTGGACCGCGCGCTTCGAGGCGGAGGGGATGACCGAGGCCGAGGCGGTCGCCGACATCGCCGGCGTCTACGAGGCGGGCCTCGCCGGCATCGCCAAGGAAGCCGCTCCCTAGGCGAGCCGTGCGGTCAGTCCTTCGACAGGCTGTCGATGAGGTGGTTCAGGTCGATGCGCATCGCCTGCACCTCGGGCTCGGTCAGGTCGAGCTGGCACATGACGCTCTGGCGCACCTCCGCCGCGTCGGCGCGCAGGGCACGCCCCTTCTCGGTCAGGGCGATCTCGACCTCGCGCTCGTCGGAGCGGCGTCGGTTGCGCTGGAGCAGGCCGGCCGCCTCGAGCCGCTTGAGCACCGGCGTCAGCGTGCCGGAATCGAGGCGCAGGCGCCGCCCGATCTCGGAGACGGTGACCCCGTCGGTCTCCCACAGGACCATCAGCACGAGATATTGCGGGTAGGTCAGCCCGATCCGCTCCAGCAGCGGGCGGTAGGACTTCGTCATCCGGTGCGCGGCCGCATAGAGGGCGTAGCAGAGCTGATTGTCGAGCAGCAGGGGATCCCTGGTCCGCTCGGCTTCCGCCTCGGGCGCCTCCCGCGTCGCCTCCGTCATGCACGCCATCTCAGTCGCCCACATCGTCACGCGCGAGTCTCCGCCGCGCTCGCGCGTCGCCCCGGCCTTCCCGCATAGCACGATATGTCCGATCGGTGAGGGGGCGAACGTGAAATTCCGTCGCAAACCTCATTGCATAGAGCCACTTATTGCATGGAGCCACTTGCCGTCTCAGGCGGCGAGCGCGTCGAGGCTCGCGAGCAGGCCGGGCTCGTCCTCGAGCGTGCGCAGGTCGAGGTGCAGGGCGCCGTCGGCGATCCGGCCGATCACCGGGACCGGCAGATCGCGCAGAAGGGCGGCCATGCGCTTCGGCCAGGCACCGCCGCGGCGCCCGCCCTCGCCCGCGGGCGGGGTCAGGACCAGACAGGCGCTCGGCAGGGTCTCCACCGGCAGGGCGCCCGAGCCGATCTGGCTGCTGCAGGCCGCGACCGCGACCTCCGCCCGGCCGGCAAGGCGACGTGCCACCTCCGGCGCGAGCCGGCGCGCCTGGGCGTCGATCGCCTCGGCCGGGCGCGTCAGGAGGCGCAGCGTCGGCAGGCGCTCGGCCAAGCGCTCGGGATGCAGGTAGAGCCGCAGCGTCGCCTCGAGCGCGGCGTAGGTCATCTTGTCGACCCGCAACGCGCGCTTCAGCGGGCTCTTGCGAACCTTCCGCAGCAGGTCGGCGCGCCCGGCGACGATCCCGCACTGGACACCGCCGAGGAGCTTGTCGCCGCTGAAGGTGACGAGGTCGGCATGGGCGAGGGCGGCCCGCACGGTCGGCTCCGGCGGCAGGCCATGCGCGGCCAGATCGATCAGGCTGCCGCTGCCGAGGTCGAGCGCCAGCGGCACGCCGCGCTCGCGGCAGAGCGCGCCGAGCGCCTCCTCGCGGGGCTGCGCCGTGAACCCGCGGATCTCGTAGTTGCTGGGATGGACCCGCATCACGAGGCCGGTGCGCGGGCCGAGCGCCTCGTCGAAGTCGCGCAGGTGGGTCCGGTTCGTGGTGCCGACCTCGCGCAGGCGACACCCGGCCCGCGCCATCACGTCGGGCACGCGGAACGAGCCGCCGATCTCCACGAGCTCGCCGCGGGAGACCACCACCTCCTTGCGCATCGCGAGCGCGTTCAGGACGAGGAAGACGGCCGCCGCGTTGTTGTTGACGACGATCGCCGCCTCCGCCCCGGTCAGCCGACAGATCAGCGCCTCGACATGGTCGTCGCGCTCGCCGCGCTCGCCCGTGGCGAGGTCGAACTCGAGGTTGCTCGCGCCCGTCATCACCGCCGATACCGCGGCGGCCGCCTCGGGCGGCAGCAGGGCGCGGCCGAGATTGGTGTGCAGAACGGTGCCGGTGAGGTTGAAGACCGGCCGCAAGGACGGGCTCGCCTGCCGGGCCAGAGCATGGCCGACGCGGGCGAGGATCTCGGCCGCCTCCGGCACGCCATCCCCGCCGGCCCGGATCGCGGCGAGATTGTCGCGGATCGCGTCCCGGAGAGCGGTTCGGCCGAACCTCTCTACCAGCGCGACGGAGGCTTCGTCACCGAGAAGCCGCTCGACGGAGGGAGGTCGCGCGCCCTGTGCCTGTTCGCGAGGACGGGGAGCGGACGCACGTGAAGCCATGAACGAGTGATAGCAGGTCGGACCGCTCCATCCAGTCCCGCGAAGCCGCAGGCGCGCCGTCGGCCCTCCGCCCGCGACCCGCTCTTGGCAACGCCCGCGAACGCGGGCAGGAAGTCGGACGATGGACGCGTATCACCAGCTGCTCACCCGCATCCTCGACGAGGGCTGCGCCAAGGAAGACCGCACCGGCACCGGCACCCTCTCGGTGTTCGGCCACCAGATGCGGTTCGATCTCGGCCGGGGCTTTCCCCTGGTCACCACCAAGCAGCTGCACCTGCGATCGATCATCCACGAGCTGCTGTGGTTCCTCACCGGCGACACCAATGTCGGCGCGCTGCGCGCCAACGGCGTGACGATCTGGGACGAGTGGGCCGACGCGCAGGGCGATCTCGGCCCGGTCTACGGCAAGCAGTGGCGCTCCTGGGAGAAGCCCGGCGGCGGCACCGTCGACCAGATCGCCTGGGTCGTCGACGAGATCCGCCGCAATCCCGATTCGCGCCGTCTCATCGTTTCGGCCTGGAACCCGGCCGACCTCGACCGGATGGCGCTGGCGCCGTGCCACTGCCTGTTCCAGTTCTACGTCGCCGACGGGCGGCTCTCGTGCCAGCTCTACCAGCGCTCGGCCGACGTCTTCCTCGGCGTGCCGTTCAACATCGCGAGCTACGCCCTGCTGACCGCGATGATCGCGCAGGTCACCGGGCTGCGCCCCGGCGATTTCGTCCACAGCTTCGGTGACGCGCATCTCTACCGGAATCACCTCGACCAGGCGCGCCTCCAGCTCACGCGCGCGCCGCGGCCGCTGCCGACGCTGCGCCTCAACCCGGAGGTCCGCGACCTGTTCGCCTTCCGCTACGAGGACATCGCGATCGAGGGCTACGAGCCCCATCCCGCCATCCGCGCGCCGGTGGCCGTCTGATGCCGTCCCCGACGCACGGGGCCGGTATGCGGCCGGTCAAGATCACCTTGGTGGTAGCCTTGGCCGAGAACGGCGTGATCGGCCGGGACAACGGGCTCGCGTGGCACCTGCGCGGCGACCTGAAACGGTTCAAGGCGGTGACCATGGGCAAGCCGATGCTGATGGGGCGCAAGACCTACGCCTCGATCGGCCGCCCCCTGCCGGGTCGCCGCACGCTGGTCATGACCCGCGATCCCGCCTTCGCGGCCGACGGGATCGAGACGGTTCACGATTGGTCGCAGGCGCTGGCGGCCGCGGCGGCCGAGGAGCTGATGGTGGTCGGCGGCGCCGAGATCTACCGGCTCGCGCTCCCCCATGCCGACGCCCTCAGGCTGACCGAGGTCGCGGCGAGCCCGGACGGCGATACGCGCTTCCCCGCCTTCGACCGAACCCTGTTTCGCGAGACCTTCCGCGAGGCGCATCCGGCCGGTCCGCACGACGAGCACGCCTACACGTTCGTGAACCTCGAACGCATCCCGTGAAAACCACGATTTCCCTCGGATGTGGAGGGGCGTCCGGTCGCGGTTGCCAAAGGCGGCGCCGATGCCCACCTGCTTGCCTTGACAGCAGGCGACGGTCCCTCGCAGGTGCGTAGGCCTCCGCTCGTTCCGGTGGCTGCCTCATCCGGGCAGGTTTGGACACGGTCGCGGGCCGTTCGGGCGGTTCGAACCGTTGGCGCGCGGGCAATCCCGCAGCAGGCAGGAGAAGACGGCTAGCATGCCTTGGAGCAATCAGAGCGGCGGCAGTGGCGGCGGGGGAGGTCCCTGGGGTCGTGGCGGCGGCGGCAATGGCGGCGGCCCCTGGGGCAGCGGCGGTGGCGGTGGCGGCAAGACACCGCCCAATCTCGAGGATCTTCTGCGCCGCGGCCAGGACCGCCTGCGCGGCGTGATGCCGGGCGGCTCGCTCGGCGGCGGCAAGAGCTTCGTGGTGATCGGCGCCTTGGCGGTGGGCCTCTGGCTCGCGACCGGCTTCTACACCGTCGCCCCCAACCAGGTCGGCATCGAGACGATCTTCGGGCGCTACGTCGGCTCCAAGGGCGAGGGTCTGCGCTACAACTTCCCCTATCCGGTCGGCGGCGTGATCAAGCCGAATGTCGGCCAGGTGAACTCGATACAGGTCGGCTTCCGCTCCGGCGGCGGAACCCAGGCGCGCTCGCGCGACATGCCCGACGAGAGCCTGATGCTGACGGGCGACGAGAACATCGTCGACCTCGACTTCGAGGTGCAGTGGCGCGTGAACCCGCTCAAGGCCTCGGACTACGTGTTCAATCTCCAGAACCCGGAAGGCACGATCAAGGCGATCGCCGAGAGCGCGATGCGTGAGGTGGTCGGCCGCCGCAACATCCAGGCGATCCTGACGAACGAGCAGTCGAGCGTCGCGCAGGAGGTCAAGGAGATCACCCAGAACGCGCTCGACGAGTACGGCGCCGGCGTGCGCATCGAGGTGGTGCAGCTCGTCAGCGTCAACCCGCCGCCGGAAGTCCGGCCCGCCTTCATCGACGTGAACGCGGCCCAGCAGGACGCCGACACGGCGCAGAACGAGGCCAAGACCTATGCCAGCCGCGAGGTTCCGCAGGCCCGCGGCCGTGCCTCGCAGATCGTCCAGGCGGCGGAAGCTTACAAGACCAAGGCGACCGCCGACGCGACGGGCCAGGCCGCGCGCTTCGACGAGGTCTACGCCTCCTACAAGACCGCCCCGGCGATCAGCCGCGAGCGGATCTTCCTGGAGACGATGGAGAAGGTGCTCGGCTCCGTGAACAAGGTGATCATCGATCAGGGCGTCGCCGGCTCCAGCGCGACCGGTGCCGCTGGCGTCGTGCCGGTGCTGCCGCTGGCCGAGTTCGGGTCCCGCACCCCCGCCCCGGCGCAGACCAATGGAGCGGCCCGATGAACGCACAGGCCATCCGCACGGGCTCGGCGGTCGTCGCCGCCGCCCTCGCACTCGCCTTCTATGCCTCGGTCTTCACCGTCGGGCAGATGCAGCAGGCGCTGGTGCTACAGTTCGGCCGCGTCCGCGCCGTCCTGAACCAGACCGGCGAGGACAAGCCCGGGCTCTACTTCAAGCTGCCCTTCGTCGAGAACGTGGTGCTCTTCGACAAGCGCGTCCTCGACCTCGACCTGCCGGTGCAGACGCTCCTGACCGCCGACCGGCAAAACCTCGAGGTCGACGCCTTTGCCCGCTACCGGATCGTCGATCCACTGCGGTTCTACCAGTCGGTGAACAACGTCGCGCTGGCCAACCAGCGCCTCGCGAGCTTCACCAACTCGTCCCTGCGCAACGTCCTGGCGCGCTCGACACGCGACGCCATCGTCAAGACCGAGCGCACCCGCCTGATGAACCAGATCCAGGAGGACGTGAACCGGGAGGCCAAGGCGCTCGGCGTGCAGATCGTCGACCTGCGGATGACCCGCGTCGACCTGCCCGCCCAGAACAGCGTCGCGGTCTATCGCCGGATGAAGACGGAGCGCGAGCGCGAGGCCGCCGACATCCGCGCCAACGGCGACCAGATCGCCGCGACGATCAAGGCGAAGGCCGACCGGGACGTGACCGTGATCCTCGCCGACGCGACCCAGACGGCGGAGAAGCTGCGCGGCCAGGGCGACGCGGACAAGAACCGCATCCTCGCCGAGGCCTTCGGGAAGGATGCGGGCTTCTTCAGCTTCTATCGCTCGATGCAGGCCTACGAGACCGGGCTGAAGGGGAACGAGACCCGGCTGGTGATGAGCCCGAACTCGGACTTCTTCCGCTACTTCAGCGATCCGCAGGGCAAGGCGGCGCAGGGCGGGGCGCCGCGCGGGTCCGACCCGGCGGCGACGACCGGCTCGACCGGCCCGGCACGCTGACCATGACGCAGGCGGCCCGCCCTTGAACGGGGCGGGCCGCCGCCGATCTTAAGGCGGCCATCGAACCGCTAGCCGCCGATCGGCGGCACCCGACAGCACCGGAAACGCGTTCTTGAAGAGGTCGATCATGCACCCCGCCGCGAGCGCGCCCGCGCATCCCCTCGCCCGGTTCCGCCGCTCCGCGCGGTCCGTCGCCGCCGCGATCCTGATCGCATCCTCGTCCGTTGTGATGCCGGCCTATGCCAAGGGCCCGGATTCGCTCGCCGACCTCGCGGAGAAGGTCGACGACGCGGTGGTCAACATCTCGGCGTCGACCACCGTCGAAGCGCGCCCCGGCAACCGCGCCGGCCCGCAGCTGCCGCCCGGGACCCCGTTCGAGGACCTGTTCGAGGAATTCTTCAACAAGCGCGGCGGGCGCGGCGGCCCGGAGCAGCGCGGCGAGAGCGACAACCCGCGCCAGCAGCGCAAGTCGAGCTCGCTCGGCTCCGGCTTCATCATCGACGCGTCCGGGATCGTGGTGACGAACAACCACGTCATCGGCGACGCCAACGACATCCAGGTGATCCTGCACGACGGCACGAAGCTGAAGGCCGAGATCATCGGCAAGGATTCCAAGATCGACCTCGCCGTGCTGCGCGTGAAACCGACGGCCGAGCGCCCGCTGAAGGCGGTGCCGTTCGGCGATTCGGACAAGATGCGCGCCGGCGACTGGGTCATCGCGATCGGCAACCCGTTCGGCCTCGGCGGCTCGGTGTCGGCCGGCATCGTCTCGGCGCGCGGCCGCAACATCGAGTCCGGTCCCTACGACAATTACCTGCAGACCGATGCGGCCATCAACAAGGGCAATTCGGGCGGCCCGCTGTTCAACATGGACGGCGAGGTGATCGGCATCAACACGGCGATCCTGTCGCCGACCGGTGGCTCCGTCGGCATCGGCTTCGCGGTTCCGTCGAGCTCGGCCAAGCCGGTGATCGACCAGCTCCGCGAGTTCGGCGAGGTCCGTCGCGGCTGGCTCGGCGTGCGCATCCAGAACGTGGACGACGCCACCGCCGAAGCGCTCGGGCTGAAGGGGGGCGCCAAGGGCGCGCTGATCGCCGGCGTCGACGAGAAGGGGCCGGCCAAGACCTCGGGTCTCGAGGTCGGCGACGTGATCGTCAAGTTCAACGGCACGGCGGTGAAGGCCTCGAGCGACCTGCCGCGCATCGTCGCCTCGACCCCGGTCGGGCAGAAGGTCGACGTCGTCGTCGTCCGGAAGGGCGAGGAGAGCACCAAGGCCGTGACGCTCGGCCGTCTCGAGGACAGCGACAAGCCGCAGCTCGCCAACCTCCGCCAGCCCGAGGCCGAGAGCGCCACGCGTCAGGCGCTCGGCCTCAACCTCTCGGGCCTCACCGACGAGCTTCGCCGGAAGTACAGCATCAAGGACGGCGTGAAGGGCGTGGTCGTCACCCGCGTCGACCCGAACTCGACCGCGGCCGACAAGCGCATCCAGCCGGGCGAAGTCATCGTCGAGGTCGGGCAGGAGGCGGTCAACACGCCGGCCGACGTGACCAAGCGCGTCGAGGCTCTTCGCAAGGATTCCCGCAAGTCGGTGCTTCTGCTGGTCGCCAGCGCGACTGGCGACGTCCGGTTCGTGGCGATCGGCCTGGACTAACCTTTTCGCGAAGATAACGGCACGAACCGACGCCGCCGCCCGATCCGGGCGGCGGCGTTCTCTTTGGTGGCGGACGAAAGCTGGCGGATGCCTTGCCCGCAAGGACCGAACCCGTCACCCTTCGCATCCGGCGGATGCCCGCGCGCGAGTCGGCCGCCCCCGTGAACGCCATCGCCTTCGATACGTTGAAGTTCGCGCGCAACCTGCACGAGAAGGCTCACCTCACGCCGGAGCAGGCGGAGGGGATGGCGGACGCCATGTCCGAGGTGTTCGCCAGCGGCAT
Source organism: Methylobacterium sp. J-059 (assembly GCF_022829485.1). Lineage (NCBI taxonomy): Bacteria > Pseudomonadati > Pseudomonadota > Alphaproteobacteria > Hyphomicrobiales > Methylobacteriaceae > Methylobacterium > Methylobacterium sp. J-059. The sequence continues at coordinate 4,822 of NZ_JAKSYA010000152.1, read as the reverse complement.
TCCGACCAAGACCGACATCGCGGATGTCCGGCACGACATCGAAGCGTTCCGCGTGACGACGCAGGCCGACATCGTCGCGGTCCGACATGACATCGATGCGCTGCGCTTCTCGACGAAGGCGGACATCGATGCCCTGCATCTAGCAACCCGCGTGGACATCGCGACGGCGAAGTCCGACATCATCAAGTGGATGTTCGGGATGATCGGGTTCCAGACGGTCGCGATCCTCGGCGCGGTCGTCGCGCTCGTCCGCAGCCTGCACTGACGGCGGTCAGGCGACGAACTCGCTCGCCATGTAGCCCTGCAGGTAGAGCAGCGCGCTCAGGTCGCCGTGCTCGATCCGGGCGCGCGCCGCGGCGGCCACAGCCGGCTTCGCGCGAAACGCCACGCCGAGGCCCGCTTCGCCGAGCATGTGGAGGTCGTTGGCCCCGTCGCCGACCGCCATCGTCTCCGCAACGTCCAGTCCGAGGCCATCGCGGAGCGCGATCAGCGTCGCGCGCTTCTCGGCACGCCCGACGATCGGGTCGTCCACCATGCCGGTCAGGCGCCCGTCCGAGAGACCGAGCCGGTTGGCGTGATGCTCGTCGAAGCCGAGCGCTTCGGCGATCGGCCCGGTGAACAGCGTGAAGCCGCCCGACACCAGGCAGGTGCGTGCGCCGTGCGCCTTCATCGTGTGCACGAGCGTGCGACCGCCCGGCGTCAGGGTCAGCCGGTCGCGGATCAGCGCGTCGACGACGCCGGCCGACACGTCGCGAAGCAGGGCGACGCGCTGGCGCAGAGCGGGCTCGAAGGCGATCTCGCCGCGCATCGCGCGCTCGGTGATCGCCGAGACCTGCTGCTTCAGGCCGATCGTGTCGGCGAGCTCGTCGATGCATTCCTGCTCGATCATGGTCGAGTCCATGTCCGCGAGGAACAGGCGCCTGCGCCGGTGGGCGTCCGCCGGCAGCACCGCGACGTCGATCGGCTCGCCCGCGAGCGCCGTCCGCAACCGCGCGGTGAAGGCCGGCGCGGCGACCGCAGCCCCCGGCACCAGCAACTCGGCGGCGACCTCGCCGTGCAGGATGCGCGGCTGATGCTCGGTCGCGAGAACCAGGCGCGCCTCGGCCAGCACCGCATCGGTGATGGCGGGGCGGGCCTCGTTTGCTATCAGGGTCGCGACAAGGGTCATCGGAGCCGACGATTTCGTGTTGCCGCTTTCAAGTGCGTCGTCGCAGGGGCGGCCGGAGGCGATCCTCATTGCAGGGCCGACCGCGTCGGGCAAGTCGGCGCTCGCGACGGCGCTGGCGCTCCGTCACGGCGGGATCGTCGTCAACACCGACTCGATGCAGGTCTACGCCGACCTGCGCATCCTCTCGGCGCGACCGGATCGGGCGGAGGAGGCAAGCGTCGCGCATCGCCTCTATGGGCATGTCGACGGGGCGGTGAACTACTCTGCCGGGCATTTCGCGCGGGACGCCGCGTCGCTGCTGGCCGGTCTCGACGGGCGACTGCCCGTCTTCGTCGGCGGAACCGGGCTGTACTTCCGCAGCCTGGAGGAGGGCCTGTCCGACCTCCCGCCGGTGCCGGAAACCGTGCGCGCCGCGATCCGCTGCGAGAGCGAGGGCCGCCCGACCGAGGCGCTGCACGCCGATCTCGCCGAACGCGACCCCGCCGGCGCCGCCCTGTTGCGGCCGAGCGACCGCGCCCGGGTCATGCGCGCGCTCGAGATCCTCGCCGCCACCGGCCGGCCGATCGCCGCGTTCCACGGGCCACGCGTGCCCGGTCCGCTCGCGGGGCGAAGGCTGCTGAAGATCTTCCTGGCGCCCGAGCGCGAGCTGCTGCGCGCCCGCATCGACGCGCGCTTCCGCATGATGATGCAGCGGGGCGCCCTCGACGAGGTCGCGGCGCTGCGCGAGCGCCGCCTCGACCCGCTGCTGCCGGTGATGCGCGCCCACGGGGTGCCCGGCCTGATCGCGCATCTCGACGGCGCGATCGGGCTCGAGGAGGCGATCGTGCGCGGGCAGGCCGACACCCGGCGCTACGCCAAGCGCCAGTTCACCTGGTTCCGCCACCAGATGGGAGCGGAGTGGCGCTGGCTGGCGCCCGAGGCGGCGATGGCGGAAATCGCCTGAGGGATCTCAGCGCTCCAGGCGCGCGACGAGGCTCGACGTGTCCCAGCGGTTGCCGCCCATGGCCTGGACGTCGGCGTAGAACTGGTCGACGAGGGCCGAGACCGGGAGCTTGGCGCCGTTGCGGCGCGCTTCGTCGAGCAGGATGCCGAGGTCCTTGCGCATCCAGTCGACGGCGAAGCCGAAGTCGAACTTCCCCGCGTTCATGGTCGAGCCGCGGTTCTCCATCTGCCAGGAGCCGGCGGCCCCCTTCGAGATCACGGAAAGCACCGCCTCCACGTCGAGCCCCGCCTTCTTGGCGAAGTGCACGCCCTCGGACAGCCCCTGGACGAGGCCGGCGATGCAGATCTGATTGACCATCTTGGTGAGCTGGCCCGCCCCGACCGGCCCCATCAGCCGGCAGGCGCGCGCATAGGCGCCGATCGCGCTCTCGACCTTGTCGTAGCAGCCCTGGCCGCCGCCGCACATCACGGTGAGCATGCCGTTCTCGGCGCCGGCCTGGCCGCCGGAGACCGGGGCGTCGATGAAGCCCAGCCCCTTCGCGGTCGCGGCCTCGGCAAGCTCGCGGGCCACCTCGGCCGAGGCGGTGGTGTGATCGACGAAGATCGCACCGGCCTCCATGCCGGCGAGCGCGCCGTCCGGACCGAGCACGACGCCGCGCAGGTCGTCGTCGTTGCCGACGCAGGCGAAGACGATCTCTGCGCCCTCGGAAGCCTCGCGCGGCGTCGGCGCATGCGCGCCGCCGTTGGCCGCCACCCACGCCTCAGCCTTGGCGGCCGTGCGGTTGTAGACGGTGACCGAGTGGCCCTTCTTGACCAGGTGTCCGGCCATCGGGGCGCCCATGACGCCGAGCCCCAGGAACGCGACCTTCGCCATCATCCGTCTCCGTCTCGTGTGCTGCTGGAGCGGTCTAGGTATCGCGCACCGCAGCGTCAAACCGCGGCGGCGACGATGCGAAGCGGATCGCGACAACGCCGCGCGGTTGTCCACTCGCTGCCGCGATGGGGATTTTCCTCAATCCAAAATTGCGGCATCACGCGCGGGATCGTCGGCCCCCGAGTGCCGGCTTCGGGAGTGGAACGATGGGCGCGATCGGTAGGCATGGCCCCTGGGCCCTGGTCGGTGCGTTGGGGGCGGCGGCGCTCGCCATTGTCGCCGTCGAGCGCGGCGAAGCGGTGAACGCGCTCTGGCTCGTCGTCGCGGCGGTCTGCGTCTACCTCATCGCCTATCGCTACTACGCGCTGTTCATCGCCGAGAAGGTGATGCGGCTCGATCCCAAGCGCGAGACGCCGGCCGTCCTCCACAACGACGGGCTCGACTACGTCCCGACGAACAAGAGCGTCCTGTTCGGCCACCACTTCGCGGCGATCGCCGGTGCCGGTCCCCTCGTCGGCCCGGTGCTGGCCGCGCAGATGGGCTACCTGCCCGGCCTGCTCTGGATCCTCGCCGGCGTCGTGCTCGCCGGCGCGGTGCAGGACTTCATGGTCCTGTTCGTCTCGATGCGGCGCGACGGGCGCTCGCTCGGCGAGCTGATCCGCACCGAGCTCGGCACCGTCCCGGGCATCATCGCGCTGTTCGGCACGTTCCTGATCATGGTGATCCTGCTGGCGGTGCTCGCGCTCATCGTCGTCAAGGCGCTGGCCGAGAGCCCGTGGGGCACCTTCACCGTGATGTCGACGATCCCGATCGCGATGCTGATGGGCGTCTACACCCGCTACATCCGCCCCGGCCGCATCGGCGAGGTCTCGATCCTCGGCTTCGTCCTGCTGATGGCGGCGATCTTCGGCGGCGGCGCGATCGCCGACAGCCCGGTCTGGGGCCCGGCCTTCACCTTCACCGGGACGCAGCTCTGCTGGATGCTGATCGGCTACGGCTTCGTCGCCTCGATCCTGCCGGTCTGGCTCCTGCTGGCCCCGCGCGACTACCTCTCGACCTTCCTGAAGATCGGCACGATCGTCGGCCTCGCGCTGGGCATCGCCTTCGTCGCCCCGCACATGCAGATGCCGGCGGTGACCAAGTTCGTGGACGGCACCGGGCCGGTCTGGGCGGGCCAGCTCTTCCCGTTCCTGTTCATCACGATCGCCTGCGGCTCGGTCTCGGGCTTCCACGCGCTGATCGCCTCGGGCACCACGCCCAAGCTGATCGCCAGCGAGGCGGATGCGCGCTTCATCGGCTACGGCGGCATGCTGATGGAGAGCTTCGTCGCGGTGATGGCGCTGGTCTCGGCCACCGTCATCGATCCGGGCGTGTACTTCACGATGAACGCGCCGGTCGCGCTCCTCGGCACGACGCCGGAGACCGCCGCCGCCGCGGTGACGAAGCTCGGCTTCCCGACCACGCCCGAGGTGATCGCCCAGACCGCCAGCGATGTCGGCGAGCGCACCATCGTCGCGCGGGCCGGCGGCGCGCCGACCCTCGCCGTCGGCATGGCGCACATCATCTCCAGCGCCATCGGCGGCAAGGCGATGATGGCGTTCTGGTATCACTTCGCGATCCTGTTCGAGGCGCTGTTCATCCTCACCGCGGTCGATGCGGGGACCCGCGCCTGCCGCTTCATGGTGCAGGACCTGGTCGGGCTGGCGGTGCCGTCGTTCAAGCAGACCAACGCCTGGGTGCCGAGCATCCTGGCGACGGCCATCGCGGTCGGCGCCTGGGGCTACTTCCTCTACCAGGGCGTGACCGACCCGCTCGGCGGCATCAACACGCTGTGGCCG